>DRLW01000028.1 GCA_011375275.1 Bacteroidota bacterium | reverse complement strand
GAAGCTCTGTATTCAGGCTGATGGAGGAAAGCGGGTTGCGGATTTCATGGGCAACTTTTGCCGCCATCTTGCCGATCACAGCCAGCCGTTCGCTCTGTAAAATGCGCTTTTCCAGTTTTTTCTGCGGGCGCATGTCGATTTCAAAGCCCATATAACCAACCCGTTTATCGTCTTCATAAACAGAGGTTATCGATAACCACACCGGGATCTCTTCGCCGTGCTTCGTGCGGTTGTAGATTTCTCCCTTCCACTCGCCTTTTTCTTCGAGTGACGTCCACATCTGGCGGTAAAGCTCGTCACTCGTTCGTGACGACCGCAAAAAGCTGGTCGTGCGCCCGATGACCTCGTCATGGCTGTAGCCGAACAGCTCCAGAAACGCGGTATTCGCTTCTGTTATTTTGCCATGCAGGTTGGTGATGATGATCGCATCAGTACTGTTCAGAAAAGCGCTGTAAAATAAATTCAGACGGGAGTGTGGTGTCAGCTCGTCTTCTCCGGCGTGAGCGGCGCCATCGTCCTCGGTGACCTGGCTTTTTTCACATTCCGAGACCACGTGCAGAGATATATCATCAAAGCAGGCGTCGATAGCGCGAAAGACACGGGCCAGATCACCACCTGCCGGCAGCGACTCTTCCAGCAGGTCAAACATTTTTCTCTTGCCGTGATTGAGCAACACCTGCAAACCGAAGCGGGTCTCCGGCAGCACCGGTTTCTGCACCAAAGTCAGAACCCGATCAAAGTGCTTGATCGCGTTTTTGTCCTGCCGGAACGATTCCAGCACATACAGATACAGCTCCTCAACGACCTGGGCCAGGGACGCCGATGGAATCGTTGCCCGGACGGCGTTATTCTCCCGGATTGAATCAACCCATTTTTGCAGGATAACGCTCTTATTTTTGACCAGCAAATCTGCCGTGGCCTGTTTCATGAATAAAACCTTTTCAAATATCCGGAGTTTACCGGCAGGAAGCCCAATCCGACTGATACCCGGGCGTACGTTTTGAACGCGCAAAGCAAGGTGATCTTCGCTGACCAGCCTGAAATACCTCAGGCAGAAAAACAGACTCACCGAGCGGGAAGTGCGGCAATGATTTTTTCCTCAGCCCAGCTTTCTTCGCGATCTTCGCGCCGTAGCGGTGAAAGCCGGCTTCAGCCCAAAGCTGTGAGAACAGAATAACCAGCCTGATGCTTGTAAAATTTGAGATTTTTTCAGGTTAGATCACGCGTGAGATTTCATCTGGTATCCATTTAACTCAGCCCGGTTGCATTTTTTCAGCCAGCCCGCCAGAGCACAGCACGTGCCTGCATCAGAACCGCCTTTCCAGTTTCCCCGCAGGGGAAGACCGGAACCCCACAGAATCTGGCAGGTGTCCGAAAAGATGAGATTCCGGCTCTGCGCTTCGCCTGGCCGAAATGACTGACGTCAGAATCTGAGCCAAGCCCGGTTTGCTGAGTAAACTGGATACCCTGAGAGATTTCAGGTTAAGCTACTGAAAAAATTAGTGGTGGAAAAATTATTCATTCACGCCCCTAAAGTCAAGCTGTTTCAGGAGGAAGGGACAGGAATGGCACGCTGCGTACAAACCCTCGGGAGGGTCAGTGTGCCATGTGGTGCTGATGCGAGGCAGAGGGCGTAGCGGAAATTTTCGGGCTGACCCACGGTATTCCGAGAGACAGACCGCGGAGGATCAAGATGATGGCGAGCAAAAAAGTAGCGACCGGGATCATCCTGGGCATAAGCCTGCCGAAGCGCAGGCGCAAGAGCCGTCCCATCAGAGCAATGGTGAGCAGCGCCGGCACTGTGCCAAGGCCGAAAAAAACCATATAGGTCAGCCCCGCCATCGCACCTCCTGTGGCAGAGGCACCGGCAAGGGCGACATAGACCATGCCGCACGGCAGCAGACCGTTGAGCAGGCCGATCAACAGGAAGGCGCCACCGCCGCGCTGGCGGAACAGCGCTCTGAAACGGGACTGGATATGAGACGAAAAAAATGTCAGTTTGCCGGTAAAACGCCGGCTCCAACGCGCCGGGAGCACTAAAGACAGCAGGAGCACTGCACCCAGGGTAATGGAAAGGGACTGCTGGTAGCCGGCAAGAATAATCGCATGCCCGACAGCTCCCATCACAGCACCGAGAACAGCGTACGTGATGATGCGCCCGAGATTGTACAGCACGCGGTTGAGAGCGTACTGCATGTTAAAATAGTGCGCGGTTCCCGGCAGGGAGATGGCGATCGGCCCGCACATGCCGATACAGTGGATGCTGCCGACAAAGCCGAGTGCCAGAGCTGTCCAGTAGTCGTTGATCATGCTTTATCCCGGTTCTCTCGTTCTTGTTTTCTATCCCGGCTTTTCCCGTGAGAAGCTGTGAGTAGCTGCAGAGGCCAGAAGGCCGGCAAACCATCCACAGTTCTCACCTGACGACGATGACCTCTTCCTGATAGTATTCAAGACCGCGAGCCTGCCACAACATCTTGACTTTCCAGCGCCCTTTTTGCAACTGTGCGGTCTCGATGAGCTGTACGCCGGAATCGTCCAGCTCGATGGGGATCGTATGGTCGAGATCTGCCTCTGAAGGCCGGAAAAAAGTAATCGTCCCGCTCACGCTGGCGGCCGGGAACTCTTCCGGGAAAGACAAGGTCAGCAACTGCTCATTGTCCGAAAAAAACAGGCGCGGTTTTTCATGCAGGGCACGTGTACGTTGCTGCCGGTAAATTTGCTCCTGATAACGCTGCTCGGCAGCATAATAGTCTTTCGTAACGAGATCATCCTGATCCATCGCCGTCAGGAAAAGAGCCGCCAGCAGGAACAGGACAAAAGAAGCATAGAAAACGGCGATGCCGATGGGCCAGCCTTTTGCAGATTTTTTATCCTCAGGCATTGTTATCTCCTCGGTGCCATAAAGGTTGTCTTCAGTTCTTCGAGCACTTTATCACCACTGAGCACTTCCAGAGTGATTTTGTTGCTCGCGCTGCCCAGTTTTTCACGGGGCAAATCGATAAAAAAGGCGGCTTCAGCGATGCCATCTGAAGGCAGAGTGAGTTGATCGCTGCCGATCATTTTAATGCGTCCATCCCGATCTTTCAGGCGGATCGAAAGCGGCATGGCAGCAAAAGTTTTGTTCACGACCTTGATGTTATACAAATTTCTGACGTAGCCGTCATCGAGTTCCTGGTACAGCACGCCCGGTGTCCGCAGCACCGTACTTTCCACATCACTTCGATGCACAAACAGAAAAACTTGCGCGACGATGAGAATAGCGAGCACGACCGTGTAGCCGATCACCCTCGGCGTTATCAGCTTTTTGGCCCCTTCTGCGATGGCTGTATAGGATGAGTACCGGATCAGGCCACGCGGCTTTTTGATTTTATCCATCACGCCATTGCACGCATCAATACATGCTGTACAGTTGATGCATTCGAGCTGCGTACCGTTGCGGATATCGATGCCGGTGGGGCAGACTGCGACGCACAGCTTGCAGTCAACACAATCGCCCAGGTTCTGTTCCTGCTTTTTCGAACGCTTGCCGCGGGGCTCCCCGCGTTTGAAATCATAAGACACGACGATCGAGCTTTTATCCAGCAGAACAGACTGGAAACGGCCATACGGGCAGACGATGACACAAGCCTGCTCGCGAAACCAGGCAAAAACCCAGAAGAAGACCAGACTGAAGAAGAAGACTGCCATAAATAACCCGATGTTTTCCGCAGGCGGGTGTGTGACCAGTTGCGCCAGACGATCAACACCGACAACGTACGCCAGGAGCGTATTGCCGATGAGAAAAGCGATCGCATAGAAAATGGTCAGCTTCAAGCCCTTTTTCAGAATCTTTTCACCCGTCCATGGCGCTGCATTCAGCGCCCTTTGCTTGTTGGCATCACCCTCGATCAGATATTCAATTTTTCTGAACACCATTTCCATAAACACCGTTTGCGGGCAGGCCCAGCCGCACCAAACACGACCGAACACCGCGGTGAACAGAATGATGAAAATGATGAGCGTGATCATCGCCAGGACGAAAAGGTGAAAATCCTGCGGCCAGAATGCCAGGCCGAAAATGATGAATTTTCGTTCGATGACATTCAGCAAAAGCAGCGGCTGGCCTCCCACTTTGACAAAAGGAATGCCGAACAGGATAGCGAGAAGCAGATAAGAAAACCAGGTCCGCGCCCTGTACAGGTCTCCTTTCGGTTTTTTGGGATAGATCCAAATCCGCTTGCCGGCCTTGTCCACCGTCGCAATTGAGTCACGGTAAGACTGGTCCGGCTGGTGTTGTTGGTTTTCGTCGTTTTTTATGGCAGCCTTTTGAGCTCCTTCAGTCGTCTCCATCGTTACTCACCTGATACTTTTTTGCCTTGCGGCTCCTTGGCGTTTGGAGGGTTGGTGCCGTGCAGTGTCAGAACATAGCTGCCAACCTGAAGAATCTGATCCGCGGGGAGAAAATTCTTCCACGCAATCATACCTTTGGCGGGCACGCCATTCTGAATAACCTCGACGATACCATTGATATCTCCGTTACCGTGAATCCAGTAGTCATCCGTCAGGTTCGGCCCGATGCCTCCTTCTCCGGCCATACCATGACAACTGGCACAATTCGTCGTGAATATCGCTTTCCCCTTATCCAGGCTCTCGGCATCGGTCAGAGCAGTATATTCAACAGGCCCGCTCTCAACTGCCGCAGCTTCTTTTTCCTGGCTTCCCTGTTCTGCCAGCATCTTCGGGGTGATCTCTTTTCCGCCGGTGTAAAATGGCGAATGATAGCCTTTTGCCATCCGCATCGGGCGGTAGGTCGGGTCTGTCGTCTCCTGCCAGTTCGGGTCGATCGACTTCTGATATTCCGCATAGGACAGATCACCGATACCCAGAACATGATAATAGAAAATATAACCGACACCCCAGATGATGGTGACATAGAACAGGTTCAGCCACCACGGTGGCAGTTTGTTATCCAGCTCGCGAATACCATCATAATCATGGTCAAGCAGCTTATCGACTTGATCGGCCATTGTCTGCATCTCCACAGTTTAATTGTCACGATTTATTCGTTCTAACTATCTCCGGACTGCTCTCTGTGCCGGTTGCCTCATGTGCACATCTGACATGATGAATTTCAGGCTTTATGTTTTTCAGAAAACCAGAGCAGCTCCGGTGTACGGGCCACATGCCCTGAACAGCTTCTTACCCCGGCCTGAGGAGTATGCAACACCTCGCGCCAGGATAACCTGAAAAGCTTTATTCAGCAAGCCCCCGAATCGATGCGCTCTTCAGGTTACAGGCTGTCTTCCGGGGAATCCGGCTCAAGCGGCAGTTCCTTCATGTGGTCCACAACATTGTTGTCGAGCCGCACGGTCCAGATGATCACGCCGATGAAAAAGGTGAAAAATATCACCAGCCCGATGATCGGGAACAGCTCGATTTCTGCGATATGTGATAAAATTTGTGAAAACATGGTTTCCTCCGGCAGCATGGCCGGCGCCGGGCACCAGCCATGTCTGTCTCAGGTTATTGATCAGCGAGCGTCCTATTCGGAGGCCGTGTTATCCTCCGGGGCAAGGCCACGGATATCGGTTCCGAGACGCTGCAAATAGGCGATGAGTGCAATAATTTCGGCATCAGCCTCCACATCGATACCCTGTTCTTTCAGTCCGGCGGCGATCTTCTTAGCCTGTTTCATCAGGTCATCATTGGCTTTCTGATCATACCCTTCCGGATAGGGGACACCGAGGGTTTGCATGGCGCGGATTTTCGCCGGCGTTGTCGCCACGTCGATCTTCTGCTCCGCCAGCCAGGGATAGGTCGGCATGATTGACCCCGGTGACATCGAGGTGGGCTGTATCATGTGGTTATAGTGCCATGCGTCGGGATATTTGCCGCCGACACGATGCAGGTCCGGGCCGGTGCGCTTTGACCCCCACAGAAATGGGTGATCATAGACAAACTCGCCGGCTTTGGAATATTCACCGTAGCGTTCCGTCTCGGAGCGGAAAGGCCGGATCATCTGCGAGTGACAGTTGTTGCAACCTTCGCGAATGTAGATATCGCGACCCTGAAGCTCCAGCGAGGAGTACGGGCGCACGCTGGCGATGGTCGGTACATTGGATTTGACCAGATACGTCGGGATCATCTCCACCGCACCACCGATGAGGATCGTGATCAGCGTCAGCACGAGAAACTGTACCGGACGGCTTTCGATCCAACGATGCCAGTAGTACGCATCGTTTTTGTTTTCCGGCTCTTTGGTCAGTGCCGGGGCCTCGGCTTTTTCTTCAGCAACGAGAGACCCGCTGGCAGCCGTTTTGATCAGGTTATAGACTCCGATGCAGATACCCGTCAGGAACAACAGGCCGCCAAAGGAGCGAATCACATACATCGGCAGAATCTGCACAACGGTTTCGAGGAAGTTCGGATAGACCAGAAAACCTTCCGGGGTGAACTGTTTCCACATCAGGCCCTGGGTGATTCCGGCCCAGTACATGGGCACAGCGTAAAACAGAATCCCGATCGTCCCGATCCAGAAGTGATAATTTGCCATACTGACCGAGTACAGTTTGGTGTTATAAATTCTCGGGATCAGCCAGTATGCTACACCAAAAGCAAGAAAACCATTCCATCCCAGGGCACCGATGTGCACGTGCGCGATGGTCCAATCCGTATAGTGCGAGAGTGCATTGATGCTCTTGACCGACAGCATCGGGCCCTCAAAGGTTGACATACCGTAAGCGGTCACGGCAACGACCATGAACTTCAGCACCGGGTCTTCACGCACGCGATCCCAGGCGCCGCGCAGTGTGAGCAGGCCATTGAGCATACCGCCCCATGAGGGCGCGATCAGCATGACGGAAAAAACCGACCCGAGGGACTGTGCCCAGTCCGGCAGTGCGGTGTAGAGCAGGTGGTGAGGTCCTGCCCAGATATACAGAAAAATCAGTGCCCAGAAATGCACGATGGACAGGCGATATGAGAATACCGGCCGGTCAGCTGCTTTGGGCAGGTAGTAGTACATCAAGCCGAGAAACGGCGTGGTCAGAAAAAAGGCCACGGCGTTGTGCCCGTACCACCACTGGGTCAGGGCATCCTGCACCCCGGCATAGAGCGAGTAACTTTTCCAGAATGTCACCGGGATCTCGAGGGAGTTGACGATATGCAGCACCGCCACAGTCACGACCGTTGCGATATAAAACCAGATCGCAACATACATGTGCCGCTCACGGCGCTTGAAAATCGTGCCGAACATGTTGATCGCAAAGATCACCCAGACTACGGTGATCAGGATATCGATCGGCCATTCCAGCTCAGCATATTCCTTGCTCGAGGTATAGCCTAACAGCAGGGTGACGGCTGCAAGCACGATGATCAACTGCCAGCCCCAGAAGTGCAGCTTGCTGAGCAGGTCGCTGTACATTCTCGCCTTGCACAAACGCTGCAACGAATAGTACACACCCATGAAAATAGCATTTCCGGCAAAGGCAAAAATCACCGCATTGGTGTGCAGCGGACGCAATCGCCCAAAGGTCAGATACTGAATTCCGAAGCTCAGCTCGGGCCAATAGAGCTGGATAGCGATGATCAACCCGACGAGCATGCCCACGACTCCCCAGAACAGAGTCGCGATCGTAAAATTCTTTACGATCCGGTTGTCATAATAAAAGGTTTCCACAGCCATACATCACTTCTCCACGGTTTGGTTCGTTTGTTCCTTGTCATCTATCAAGATTCTTACTGATGGTGTATATCGATCTTCGAACTGGCCGTTACGCACAGCCCAGATAAAAGCGACGAGAAAACCGGCTGCCACGGTCAGGCTGGCAGCGATGAGCAAAAACAAAACTTCCATAAGCTCAAATCCCGTATTTTTTTGCGAGAGTACCGGTTGCCAGCGTGGTGAAGGCCACGACTGAAATGGAACTGAGCGGCATGAGAATGGCCGCCACGACAGGCGCGAGATTGCCGGTCACAGCAAAGCTCAGTCCGATGATATTATAAAAAAACGACACGCCAAAGCTGATATAGACCACGTGCACGGTCTTGCGGGCAAACTTCAGAAAAGTGGATAAGTGCCGGAACGAGCCGGCTTCGAGGATACCGTCACAGGCCGGCGAAAACGCCGAGGTATTCTCTGCAATAGCAACACCGACATCGCTCTGCTTCAGTGCGCCGGCGTCGTTCAGGCCGTCGCCGACCATCATGACGAAATGGCCATCCTGCTGCAACGAGCGGATAAAATTCAACTTTTGTTCCGGGCTCTGGTTGAAATGCAAAACACTGTTGTGCCCGAAAATGCGTTCAAAATCCTCCCGGCTGCTGTCATTATCTCCGGAAAGCAACTGGACAGGATACTGCTGCTGCAGATGTCTGATCTGCTCGTGCATGCCACTGCGAAAGGCCTGGTGAATCAGGAACACGCCGATCACTGTCCCGTCTATGGCGACAAACACGCGCGAGCCGTTTTGCCCTCTGATTTTTTCGGTGAGTTCCGCACCCGCGCCTGTCCATGACGCTGAACCGATACGGACTTCGTGGCCACTCACATGGCCGGACAGCCCGCTCCCCTCTGTTTCCGTGAGATGCGCGACCGGCTGCAACTCCAGTTCGCGCCCTGCGAGCAGACTCCGAATTTTTCGGCTCAACGGATGCGTGGAGTGGCGAGTCACAGCAGCAATGAGTTCGGCTTCCTCATCCCGCAGCCTGTCGCCCCGGCCATCCAGACGCAAGAAATGCATCTCCTGCTCGCCCTGTTCAGTCAGGGTACCGGTTTTATCGAAAACGATACTGTCGATGCCGGCAAGCCGTTCGACGGTATCACTGTTTTTCAGGTAAAATTTATTGCGTCCGAAAATGCGCAGGGCATTGCCGAGGGAAAACGGAATCGACAGGGCCAGGGCACATGGGCAGGCGATAACCAGAACCGCTGTAAAAACATCGACGGCATTGCGATAATCGACGCGCGCCCAGTACGCCGCTGCGGCAAGAGCGATGAACAAAACCGCAAGGGTGAAATTCTGCGCCACGCGGTCTGAAATGGATTTCAGGCGGCTCTTTTTTTTGCCCTGGAAAACGTCGTTGTTCCACAGTTGGGTGAGATAGCTCTGAGAGACTTTCTTGATGATCTGTATTTTTGCTGCCTGCCCAACGATCCGTCCACCGGCGAAGAGCAGGTCCCCGTTGCGTTTTCCAACCGTTCTGGCCTCGCCGGTGACAAAGCTGTAATCGATTTCGCAGGTATCGGAGAGCAACACAGCATCGGCGGGGATGATCTCATGATTGTGGACCAACAGAATATCGCCCACCTGAAGGCGCGAGATGGAAATGACTTTCTCGCCCTCGCGTTCGAGCCGGGTGACGGAAACCGGGAAATATGACTTGTAATCGCGCTCAAAGGACAGCGTCTCGTAGGTCTTCTGCTGGAACAACCGGCCCAGAAGCAGGAAAAAGACAAAAGCTGCCAGCGAATCCATATAGCCGGCGCCGCTGCCGGTCAGGATATCATAGCTACTGCGAAAGAACAGGGCCAGGATACCGATGACGATAGGGACGTCGATCGTGAGCATGCGCTGGCGCAGCCCTGTCAGGGCGGAGTTAAAATAGTCCGTGCTGCTGTACAGCAGAACCGGCAGAGCGAGCAGCAGGTTGAGATAGCCGAAAAAACGTTTAAAATGTTCCGGCAGCTCCATTTGCCAGGCGAGATATTCCGGCAGGCTGAGCAGCATGATGTTGCCCATGGCAAAACCGGCGACCCCTAACTTCATGTACAGACTTTTTCGGCTGTCCCGCTCTTTGTGGCCGGCGACATCATTCAGGGTGATTTGCGGCTCGTAACCGATCGCGGCCAGCAGAGTCACGATGCGGCGCAGCGTCGTCTTCTGTGGGTTGAAAGTCAGGGCCAACTCCTTACGCGGAAAGTTGACCTGTGAAACGACAATACCGTCATCGAGCTTGTAGAGATTTTCCAGCAGCCAGATGCACGCACTGCAGTGCATGAGGGGGATGTGAAAAGTCGTTTTTGCTCGCTCGCCATCTGCAAAGTCGAGAATTTTAGCGCTCACTTCTGCTTCATCCAGCCAGGCAAAACGGGCATCATCCGCCGGTTCGCGGGCGGTTACCCCCGGATGCTGCTCAATGCCGTAGTAACAGGTGAGGTCGCTCTCAGAAAGCATTTGATACACAACCTTGCAACCCTGACAACAAAAATATTTGTCGTCGATATGCAGCGAGAGATCCGGACACTGCTCCCCACAGTGGTAGCATCGTGTCTGCTCAGCCTGCTCTATCGTGTCTCCGGCCATGTTGTTGACATCTGTCGTGCGCATATTCTCCACAGCGTATGAACGGTCAATCAGCTCTGCACCCGGCTAGCGGGACAGAGATCGAAAACTGCGTTATCCGGAAATTCAAAATTTTTTCAGCTACCCGGAGTATTCTTGCGCCCAGCGCTGACACAGGAAGAAAACCCGGGGAAATTCCATCCGAAAACCGGACCAAAAATGAGAAGTGGTTTAACGAAAATCATGCCACAGGTATAGCAAATTCACTATATAGCGCTATTGCAGTATAAAAACAGATTATTAGTCAGCACATCGTGCCAGCGAGTCAGGAAGATTTTTTCTCAGCATTGATAAAAAAAATGTTAAAATTCCTACATTCAAGAACTGAAAGTCCGAAATGTGGGCAGTCGAAAAGATGATCGTTTCAGGGGATGCGGACTTCCCTCATCCTGAAGAGCATGTGTGGCGAGGCGACGAAGGACATATTGTGTACACCAATCATCATGCGGCCTGAGCAATCCATAAATCCGGAAAAATCAGGCTGAATTTTCTTGATTTTCAATCCGTGCCGTTTGTCAGAAAGTTGGGTTACAGATTTTTTCGACGAGCACATCTGTGTCAGCCTGTTTGGGTGCCATCCGGGCTCGACATAAATGTCGAGTTACGCTACTCCTGACGACCGTGGGCACCTGATATCTCGGGGAGGGCACGACATAAGTGTCGTGGTACGCAACTCCGATTTGTTGGGATAACAGTTTTGGGGCGTCCTTTTGTCTCGACATAAATGTCGAGTTACGTCATTCTGTTGCCGGTATCGGGGTCTGCTTGTCTGGGCAGACAAGTACGCCAAACCCGGTACGATTCAGGCGACCTGACAATCCGCTAATATATAAACAGAACCTGTGGAGTAAAAGCATTAATTTATATTTTACATTGATTTTATCTCAG
>DRLW01000027.1 GCA_011375275.1 Bacteroidota bacterium | reverse complement strand
TCCGAATCGATTCGACCTCTTCACCAAAGAACTCCAGACGAACCGGGTTTTCCGCTGTAAACGGAAAAACATCAACAATACCGCCACGTACGGCAAACTCACCCGGCTTATCCACCATGTTGACCCGCTCGAACCCCGCTGTGTTCAGGCGTGCAAGCAGCGTCTGGAAACCGTGCTCTTCTCCTGTACTCACGGTAATCTTCTGTGCCTGCACCTGCTTCGGACTTCGTATCCGGGTTTGCAGCGCTGCCACAGAGGCGACAACGATGATGCGCTCTCCATCAGCGAGGGATGTGATCACTTCGCTCTGCTGGGAGATTATACGAACGTCTTCCTTGCCCCAGCGGCTGACACGCGTTTCTGGAAAAAGAGCGCTTTGATGAACGGGTAATAAATGTTCGAGATCCAGCACTGCCTGTTCAGCGCGCTCCTGATCCGGGAACAGCCAAAGCACGGTCGCCTGCTGTTCATCGAAACACTGCGCCACAATCAGTGAACGCAGCGACCCAACGGCAGAAACAACCTCAACGTTTTGTTTTTTAAGAAAATAAGCTGATATTTTCTTTATTTCGTCAAGCCGTGCTATTCGACCGCGGATATCGTCGAGTAAAAATGCCATCGATTAATGCTCCAGCGCCCTGCGAACAAAACCATCGCTCTGTTCCAGTCGCTTTTTTGCTTCCTCTGCAGAAACGCCTGCGAGTATCATCACCAGAGCGACCTTTACCACACCTCCTGCCTGCTCGAGCACCTCCTGCGCCTGTTCGTATGAAACCCCCGTAACCATCATCACGGTTCTTTTCGAACGCTCCTCGAGCTTCTTGGAGGTCATCTGCAAATCGACCATCATGTTGCCATACACTTTGCCGAGCCGGATCATGCTCGCCGTGGTCAGCATGTTCAAAACCAGCTTGGTCGCTGTCCCGGCCTTCATGCGCGTCGATCCCATTACGACCTCCGGCCCGACAACAGGACATATTGCGACATCAACCTCGATATCCATCTCACTGCGCGGGTTGCAGGTGACATACACTGTCTTTGCTCCGATAGAACGCGCGTACTCGACTGCACCGATTACATAGGGAGTACGGCGGCTCGCCGCAATTCCGCAGACCACATCGCGTTCCGTCAGGCCCCGCTCCTTGATATCGCGGACGCCGTCATCATATCGATCTTCAGCACCTTCCTGAGAGCGAACCAGCGCCTCATATCCCCCCGCGATAATTCCCTGAACCATCTCCGGATCAGTGCCGTATGTCGGCGGGCATTCGGATGCATCGAGAACACCGAGCCGGCCACTGGTACCTGCCCCCACATAAAAAAGCCTGCCCCCGGCCCGAAAGCACGACACCAGAATATCAACGGCCTGGGTTATCCAGGGGATTTCCTGACCAACGATTGCTGGAATCTGTTTATCCTCGTCATTGATCAGACGCAGTATCTCCTCGGTCGTGCATGTATCGATCGTCGCTGTTCGTGAATTTTGTGCTTCTGTGACGAGGTCTTTAATCTCATCAAAAACCTGTTTACCCACGGTTCCTGTTTCCTTTCTTTCCCGATTCATTGACAAAAAAGTGTTTTATAGAAAGCCCTCGGGATAGCTGACTTTTTTCGGTATCGTGCTTTTGGAAATTGAATGACATAATCAGGCTTCAGACTTTTTCTGGCTGACCAAAATCAGAACCCTTTGTTTGTTCGGTTCAACCAGCTCAGCAGCATACTCTCTTTGTTTGACCACCACGCGACCCCGCTCCTCCAGCTCGGCGATCTCATCCTGGAGACGACCGCCCTTCATTGCCAGCAACACGCCTCCCTCTGCCAGCAGAGGAGCAGACCAGAGCCAAAGAGTGGAAAGAGATGCGACAGCCCGCGCAATGACAACATCAAACCCGGCTGTATTCTCCCGGGAGAATGTTTCCGCCCGGCCATGGCAGACCGAAACATTCTGCAGGCCGAGCTCTCTGACAACTCGCTTCAAAAACAACGTTTTTCGCCGGCGTGCATCCAGCAGGAGAAAACGCGTCGCCGGGTTCAGCACTGCCAGAGGAATACCCGGCAACCCTCCCCCGCTGCCGAGGTCGAGTACATGGCCGGACGTTGAAAAGTCAAAAACTTCGGAAACCGCCACAGCTTCAGCGATATGCCTCTGCCAGACGGTTGCGCGATCTTTTTCTGAAATCAACTGGGTCTTACGGTTCCACAACAACAGCAAGGCCACATAGCGCTGCAACAGCCCGAGCTTCGCTTCATCGATCGTCACGCCCGCTCTTTTTATTTGTTCGAGAAAAACAGAAAAGTCGCTGGCTTCTCCCGCCACGTCTCAGCTATGCTCCTGTGTTTCACGTGAAACAGTATGCTTTGACAGATACTGCATCAGCGCTGAAATATCAGCCGGAGAAACTCCGGAGATACGAGATGCCTGGGCGAGAGAGTACGGTCTCGCTGCTGTGAGCTTTTCCCGTGCCTCTGCAGACAGACTGAGAATTTCGTGATAATCCAACGTTTCCGGCAGGCGCTTTTCTTCAAGCCGCTTCAGCCGGGCAACAGCCTCCTGCTCGCGCTGAATAAAACCGGCATATTTTATCTCGATCTCTACCTGCTGGTATGTCTCCTCACGCAAGTCCGCATCCACATCATGCCACCAGCCTTCCCGGGGAAGAAAAGACACCATATCTTTCAACGCGATCTCCGGGCGGCGCAGCAGAGAGATCAACCGCTCCTTGTGCTGAATAGGGCTGCTCCCCTTCCGGGAAAGAAGCCCATTGACCTCCTCCGGGTTGACCAGCCTCTGGCTGAGGGCTGCTTTGATCGCGGCCATTCCCTTTCTTTTTTCTTCAAGACGGCTATAGGTCTGCGCATCGATCAAACCAAAACGATACCCGAAATCCATCAACCGCAGGTCTGCATT
>DRLW01000026.1 GCA_011375275.1 Bacteroidota bacterium | reverse complement strand
TGCACGCTGTTGCGCTCGATGTCGCTCATGCCGCGCAGGGTCTGCACGATCTGCCGGCTCAGGCTTTCCAGCCGGGACAGATCGTCGCCGCGCAGGATCAGACTGCGGCCGGGTTCCAGCAGGCCGGTCAGGGTCTGGGTGCTGCGGCGGGTGCCGGCTGTCCTGTGCCGGGGTTCAAAGGAGATATCAGCGTTGCGCAGCCGGGCGTTCCGGCTCGTCAGCATGCGCCGGACTTCGTCGATATTCAGCGGCGCGGTGCGCTCATGTGCTTTTAAAAAACTGATGGCGATCTGCGCCTCGCCTTCGCGCACGATGGTGCGGTATTCCGCGACTTGCTCCAGCCCGGCGACCAGCCGCTCCACGCGCCGCACCGCGGCATCGGTGCTTTCCAGCGTCGCGCCCTCGTCCATGGTGATGTACACATCGAGGCGCTCGGGCGGGGGCGGTGGGGATTCCGAGAGGATAAAAACCGAGCCGAGCAGCAGGCTGATCAGCAGCAGTACGACCACGGTGCTGACCGCTCGCATACGGTGGCGGATGGCGGCTTTGAGCAGCACGCGGTAAAGCTGCAGCACTTTCGAGCTGCGCAGCGGGGCAAACTGTGAGTCTTTCAGCGTCAGGCGGGCCAGCAGCGGAATGACCGTGATCGCCACGACGAGGGAGACGAGCAGCGGCGCGACCACGGAGAGAGCGAGCTCGCGCAGGAAGAGCCGCGCCTCGCTTTCCACAAAGAGCACGGGCAGAAAAACCAGAATCGTGGTACCGGTGGCGGCAAAGATCGAGCGCGTCATCTCGCGCGTGCCCTGCAGGGCTGCTTCGTCGCTCTTGCCGCTCCGGCGATAGTGCGAGAAAATATTTTCCATCACCACGATGCCGTTATCCACCAGCATACCGATGGCCAGGGCCAGACCACACAGGGAGAGAATGTTGATCGACAGGTCCCAGGCGTACATGAAGTTGAACGTCACCAGCAGCGAGACCGGTATTGCGACCATGAGAATCAAAACAAAGCGCAGGGAGCGCAGAAAGAGAAAGAGCACGACCAGCGCCAGCAGCGCGCCGGCCAGAGCCAGGCTTTTGATGCGCTCTATCGCCGTGCTGATCAGCTCGGCCTGGTTGAAATTGACGACGAGCTCGTAACCGGCCGGGCGCAGCTTTTCGTTCAGGTTTTCGATTTCCTGCAAAACAGCATCGGCGACGGCGAGCATGTTGGAGAGATTATCTTTCTGAATCAGCATGCTGACGCTGGATTTGCCGTCGATGCGGAAGAGTTGCGTACGTTCAGCCTCGCCGAAATGGATGCGCGCCACGTCTTTGAGAAAAACCGGCCCGGCCGGGCGGATGACCAGATGGCGCAGTTGGTACAGATCATCGACCTGGCCGGGGATGCTGACATCGACACGGCGGCCGTTGTGCTCGATGCGGCCGAGAAACTCGCTGCGGCGGTGAAAGCGGTCGATGGTGCTGCTGACCAGTTGCACCGGAATGCCGAGGGCCCGGCATTTTTCTTCGTCGATGTCGATGCTGACGCGTTTGCGCCGCCCGCCGCCGACGGTGAGGTTGACCACGCCGTCGATCTGCTCCAGCCGCGGGCGCACGCGCCGTTCCGCTGTTTCCCGCAGGGCCTGCAGGTCCGCCTGCCCGCGGATGCTGATCTGCATCAGATACGAGGCGAAATCGGCGGTGTCGAATTTATCGATGCGGATACGGCTGCCGCGCGGCACATTATGCCCGACACTGTTCATCTTCTGCTGTAATTTCAGCAGCGCGAAATCCATATCCGTGCCGTAATTATAGACCACGCGGATGGAGGTGGCGTTGGCGTACACCGTGGTTTCGATGTCGTGTACGCCTTCGAGCTGGGCGATCGCCGCCTCGATGGGGATGGCGAGCTCTTTTTCCACCTGCTCCGGCGTTGCGCCCGGCAGGCCTGCGCCGACGTGCACTTCCGGGTAGATGAACTCCGGCAGGAGCTGTACCGGCAGGCGCTGCCACGAAAGCACGCCGGCCAGGCACAACCCGAGGGTCAGCATCAACACGGTGACCGGTCTGTTCAGAGCAAAACGGGTCATGTCTTTTCCCCGCGCAGCCGGTCGATGAGATCATAGACCACAGGGATGACGATCAGCGTCAGCAGGGTGGAGGTTACCAGCCCGCCGATGACCGCGATGGCCAGAGGCGCGCGCAGTTTGGCGCCTTCGCCAAAGCCGATCGTCAGCGGCAGCAGGGCCAGAATCGTGGTCAGGCTGGTCATGACGATAGGCCGCAGCCGGTCGCGGCCGGCCTGCAGAATGGCCTCGGTGCGTGCTGTGCCCTGTGCACGCAGCCGGTTGATATAATCCACCAGCACGATGGAATCGTTGGCTGCAATGCCTGCGAGCATGATCACGCCGAGCAGGGCCATGATGCTGAGCGGATGGCCGCTGAGCCAGAAGGCATACACCACGCCGACACCAGCCAGCGGCAGGGTGAGCAGGATGGTAAACGGGTGCAGAAAGCTTTCGAAGAGGGAGGCAAGGACCATGTACACCAGAACAACGGACAGCAGCAGGGCAAAATTGAGCCAGGCAAAGGACTCCTGCCGCGACGCCTCCTCGCCCGCGAAGCGCAGTTCATAACCGGGCGGCAGCTCGATGTTCTCCAGCCGCGGCGCGATCCAGCGGATGGCTTCGCTCAGCGCGGCATCCTGCTGCAGATGCGCCGTCACCCGTGCGACACGGGACTGGTTGTGGCGGGTGATCTCCGCCGGCCCGTCGCCCATCTCGAACCTGGCGATGTCGCGCAGGCGCACCAGCGCACCGGCAGGCGTGCGGATCGTCATGTCCTGCAGCTCCGGCAGAGTGGCGGGCGGAAAGCGCAGGCGGAT
>DRLW01000025.1 GCA_011375275.1 Bacteroidota bacterium | reverse complement strand
CATCCGCTGGCTGGCATTTGAAAAAAAATTCACCTTCCAGGAGTTCCGCCAGGTCGTCGAAGCGAGCAGAGACCTGCAGATGTGGGGAGAGGGGACGCTGCAGGACTGGTGGCACAAGCAGGGGCAGGCACACAAGGATAAGACAGAGCTTCTGAACACTTTGCGCCGGTTCATGCTGTCCCTTGCAGGCAGCGCGAAACACTATCCCGAGCACGGGCTAAAACGTCCGAAAAAAAGGGAAAAGAGCCGGGTTGTGGTCGAACAGTCTGATAAGGATGTTTTTGGCATGTGTCCGGTAGCTTCGGAAAAAACCGTGTGCTGCAATCTGCGCACTATCGATGCGGTGGAGAACTGTGTTTTCGGCTGCAGCTACTGCACCATCCAGACTTTTTACCGGGACACTATCGTGTTCGATGCCGGACTGGCGCAGAAACTGGCACAGATCGAGCTCGACCCGGAGCGGTATTACCACATCGGCACCGGACAGTCGTCTGACTCCCTCGCCTGGGGTAACCGCAACGGCAATCTCGAGGCTCTGTGCGCTTTTGCTGCGGCTCACCCAAACGTCCTGCTGGAATTCAAAACCAAGTCAGACAATATCCGCTGGCTGCTCGACAACCCGGTTCCTGCCAACGTCGTCTGCAGCTGGTCGATGAACACAGACACGATTATCAGCAACGAAGAACACTTTACCGCAGACCTCGATCGCCGCATCGCCGCCGCCCGCGCGGTTGCAGACAAGGGCATCAAAGTCGCTTTCCATTTTCATCCGATGGTCTGGTACGACACGTGGCAGGCCGACTACACCGCACTCGCGGAGCGGTTGCTGCGCCTCTTTTCCCCTGAGGAAGTGCTGTTCCTGTCGTTCGGATCAGTAACGTTCATCAGGCCGGTGCTGAAAAAAATACGCCGCAAAGGTTTCCCCACAAAGATCACCCAGATGACATTGGTCCGTGATCCGCACGGCAAACTGACCTATCCGGACGACATCAAAGTGACCATGTTCCGCGCCATGTACTCTGCTTTTGAGCCGTGGCAGGAGCATGTTTTCATGTATCTTTGCATGGAAAAGGCGGCAATTTGGGAACAGACCTTCGGGCGTGTTTTCGCTTCCAATGATCAGTTCGAATCCCAATTTGCCGCCCACTGCATGGGGAAAATTTACCCCGAAAATTCAGGCATCACGACCTCTGGCGAAGCAAGCCGCACCCGCTGAAACTACCCGTAGATGAGCGCGAAACTCTTTTGCCTGCTATCGCAGCGCATGGCCGGCCGGCAACGAAACGCAGCGGGATAGCCAGGCCGGATCGATGCGATTCTCAGGCAATTTTGGGGGCACGTCCTTTGACAGAAACCCCGAAATACAGCAAATAAACACCGATGAACACATCAACAGCGCCACAGAACTCCGGCCACCACACCGGTGTGCCCGGGTTGATGAAAAATGAATTATGGATGACATCATATCCCCCATGAAGGATGTATCCCGTGGCCAATAATATGAGTCCTGTTACGCTGTTCAGCCTGTACGCGATATAGGCTAAGAAGAAGAAAGCGAGCCCAATTCCAACTTCACTCATGAGCGCACTATAGTCTGACGCATAGACAGCAAATATCCAGTAGTAGATCGGGAATGTTGCAAGCAATACCGGGTAAACCCATTTTCTTTTTTCAAGTTTTGTTTTCTTGAATCGGGCTACCACAAATACAGCAATCGCAATTCCAGCAAGCAAAGCGTAATAGTTCACTTGTTTTCCCTTTCATCACAGGAGTAACCTGCCGCGCGTCTTCATTCCCCGCGCTGAAGTGCGGGCATCTGTCGCGCATGCCAGAGGGCCGGTGACCGAGCAGGAGTCTAACTGTATTTTCCCGCGGGATTGCAGCCCCACTGCCTCACTCTGAAGCTGGTGCAGGCCATCATTTTTTATGAATCTTCTGATCGCCCTCGACGATGAGGATACGCTGATTCACCGGGATATCGGTGAATACCTGCTCGCTGCCCAGGGGCCAGCGGATGCGCAGTTCATCCACTTTTTCAGCTTTGCCGAGGCCAAAATACAGCTCACGCGCATCTGCAGAAAAATAGCCGGCTCCGGATACCAGCTCCTGGACCTGGGTTTTGCCACCAGCGGTCACCCACACCCGCGTACCATACGCGTCCCGGTTTGACTTCGTGCCCTGCAAGCGGACGTGCAGCCAGGCGTTTTTGGCCGGGCTGATATTCTTCAGCAATACACCTCGCCGGTCTTCTGAAGCGTCGTAGGTTTTCTCACCATTGTTGACGACGTAGATGTCCACCCTGCCATCCCCATCATAGTCGGCAAAAATCGCGCTGCGATAGATACGCTTGCCGGCATCGAGCACGCCCGATGAGGCGGTCGCATCACGAAATGTCCCGTCACCACGATTTTCAAAAACCAGGTTGTCATCGCGGTTGTCGCCGCTGATGGCGTTGAGGTGGCCGTTGGCGACGAACAGGTCGAGATCAGCGTCGTTATCGAAGTCGAAAAACCCTGTGCCCCAGCCGACTTTACCCCAGGTTTTTTTCTGCATGATCGGCGAATTGAAATCTGCCATATACAGGGCATTTCTGAGCTTGCCATCATTAGAGCTTTCATTATCGATCAGAGTCAGCAGAATATCTGCTTCGCCGGTGTAGTTGGAGATAAACAGGTCGATCTTGCCATCGTTGTTGTAATCTCCGTACGCCAGCCCCATGGAGCCATCCGTGCTGCTGACACCGCTGGGCCCGGAAAATTCCTTGAATTTCCCGCCTCCGGTATTGAGATACAGCGAGTTCGGGTCGGTATCATTTGCCACGAGAATATCCGGCCAGGTATCTTCATTGAAATCCGCGACCAGCACCTGCATGGATTTGCGGAAGCCATCGCTGACGTGCAGCTCATGGGCGCGCTCGGTAAACGTGCCGTCCCCGTTGTTGAAATAGAGTTTGTTGGGAAAGCCGCCAAAATCCATGGGGAAGCGCATGCTGGTCTGCTTCTCGCGCTTGTGCAGATCGACATAGCCGGCGACATAGAGATCGAGGTCGCCGTCATGATCGAAATCCCCCCATGCCGAGCCGCCGTACCAGATATCATCGACCTTATCAAAGGCCTTGCTGGTAACGTCCGTAAAAGTGCCGTCACCATCGTTCTTATACAGCACGAACCCGCCAAAATTGGTGACAAAAATATCGGTAAAGCCGTCGTTGTCGTAATCCGCCACCGAAACGGCCATGCCCTCGCCCTTGTCGAGAACGCCGGCGTCGGAACGCCGCACGGTAAAGGTGCCGTCACCATCGTTTTCGTACAGCGCATTGGTGATGTTTTCCCCGCCGGCACCGTTGACGAGGTATAAATCCCAGTCGCCGTCGTTGTCATAATCCAGCCAGGCTGCGCCTGAGCCGTTCATGCGGATAAGGTGGCGTTCAGCAAATTCAAACGGCTTATCGAACAGTTCGAGCATGATCTCCTCATTGGTGGCAACGCCTTTGACCTGCGGGCCTATTTCGCACCAGCGGTGGCGCTCACCGAAGTGTTCAAAATCGATCTCTGCTTTTTCCAGCACATTGACAAACCGGATCGAGGCGGCGCTCTTTTCCTGCGCAGAAACGGCAGTAAGAGACAGGGACAAAACGAAGAATGCGGATAGCGTACTGTTTGGCCGAATCATATCGGTCTCCAGAACTTGGGTTTGGTGGTTTCAGGGTGTGGCGGCGAAATACTCACCCTGCTGAATATGATTTTTTTGAAAATACACCTGCATGGCGTTTAAAACACGTTTTTTCTGCATGCTCCACAGTGGTGCCAGCAGGCCGTCCTGCGGCCGGCAGTCAGCCATCAGGCGGTGCACGACCTGGTCCGGCCGCATCCTGCGGATCGCTTCTGCGACCAGGGTGATGTAGGTTTCTTCAGCCAGTGGCTGGTACTGCCCGCGCCGGTATAAGCGCTCCAGAGCTGTATTGCGGATGACCATGAGCTGGTGAAACTTCAGGCCTTTTACAGGCAACTCTGCCAGCCTTTCCACTGTCTCCAGCATCTGTTCCCGGCTCTCCCCCGGCAACCCGAACATCACATGGGCAACGCTCTCGATGTTGCGCGCTGCCAGTTCCCGGAAGACTGCAACGCTTTCGGCAAAGGTGTGCTTGCGGTTGATTTTCTGCAATGTGGGCTCATGAGCGCTCTGCACGCCAATTTCCACACTGAGCCAGGTTTTCTCTGCCAGCTCCTGCAGATAATCATAAATCTCCGCACTGAAACAGTCCGGCCGTGTGCCAATACTGATGCCGGCAACTCCGGGAATCTGCAGCACCGGCTCGAAAGTTTGCCGCAGATAGTCCACCGCAGCATAGGTATTCGAGTAGGGCTGAAAATAAGCGACAAACAGCCGGAAACGGTCTCCGGCCCGCTTAATTCCGGCGCGCATTTGCTGCATGACATCATCGCGGTTGCGGGCCACCGGGCTGAAGGCTGCATTGTCGCAATAGATGCACCCACCGCGCCCTTTGCTGCCGTCGAGATTGGGGCAGGTGAAGCCGGCGTTGAGCGGGATTTTCAACACCGGCTCGCCGAACCGTTCGATGAGGTCATTTTTCAGGGAGCGATACACCGGAATACCCTCATGGTTACTGTGGCAACTCTATGCCATAGCGTGCGCTGATATCGAGCGGCGGCCTGGGGCCATCCAGAGGCTTGAGGTCACGCACGTACCAGTCCCACCAGTCGAGGATACGATACACCACATCGCGCTGGCCGGTCTGATTGCGATTGCCGTGCGGCTCCCCCGGATACTGCACCAGGCGAACAGCAGGGTGGTCATTCATCTTCATGCGCCGGTACAGCTCCAAGCTCTGTGATGGGTGCACGCGCGTGTCGGCAGTACCGCCGTAGATCAGCGTCGCGGTTTTGCTCTGATGCGCCCAGTAGATCGGGCTGCGCTTCAGGCTTTCTTGCCACATTTCTTCCAATTTCTTGCCGGAATGGACATATAATTCTTCGTAGGGAATATCCGTGGTACCGCGCTTGCTGATCAGATCGCTGATGCCGACAAACATACACACAGCACGAACCTTGTCCGTGTAATAGGTTGCGAACCAGCCGGAAGCATAGCCGCCATAGGAGCCTCCGCCCATTCCGACCCGTTTCTTATCCGCCAGCCCGATAGCGATGAGGTGGTCGATACCATCTGCGATATCATCGAATTCGCGCCCGGCAGCGTCGTTATAGCCTGTTGCAGAAAATTCGATGCCATAGCCAGAGCTCGAGCGATAATTGGGATGAAATACGGCGTATCCTTTTCCGGCCAGGACCTGTCCCGGCGTTGCATAGCGGCTCAGCCAGCCATTGGAATAGTGCGTCTCCGGGCCGCCGTGCACCAGCACGATCAACGGATACGTCTTACCTTTTTCATAGCCGACCGGATAGATCAGAATACCTTCGATGGCCTGGCCATCGCTGGCCTTGTAAGTGATCACCTCCTGTTTGCCGAGTTCACGCTCAGCCAGCCAGGGGTTGACCGTGGTCAGGCGCTTGAGCGCTTTGCCCGGTTGCCAGTAAAACAGGTCGCGCGGAATCTGCGGTGACTGGCCGACAAAAGCAAAATGGCGGAAGTCACGGGTGTAGGATGGCGGCGCAGTGACGATGCCACTGTCCTTTGAATGCAGGATGACTGTGCGTTTGCCGCCGCTGGCTTTCACCGTGCTCAGAGTCGTCATCGTGCCTTCGCCGGCCATGTACAGCAGCGTCTTTTTATCTTTCCAGCCAACCCAGTTGATATGGCCGCGAAAATTCGGCGGTGTCAGGTTGCGGGCCTTACCACCGGCCACAGGGATGACAAAAGCCTGGCTGACGGCGTTGTCTTTGCGGTCCAGCGCTGCGGCAAAAGCGAGCTGCCTGCCGTCCGGGCTGAAGCGAAAATTACCCAACTTGCGCGGATTATCCGTCAAACGGCGTACGGATTTGTCTGCGAGATTCAGGATATAGATACTCTGGCCGATGTAGCGCTGGTCGATGAGGTTCTGCGGCGAAGCGGAAAAAGCGATCGTGTTGCCGTCAGGCGAAAAGGTGAAATCCCACAACGTGATGTCTTTGGTCAGTTGTTCGCTTGCAGCACTGCCGGCCTCAGCGATGTAGAGATTGCGATGACGCAGATTCTCCTCGAAATAGATAAAGCCGTAGCCTTTTTTCTCCAGGGCACGCTGGCGCGCGCTCTTCGGCGGTGTCGCCAGCCAGGCGATCTTTTCTCCGGAAGGATGCCATGCATAGCTGAAAATATGGTTATCTGCGTGGGTCACCTGTTGCGCTTCTCCACCAGCCATCGGAATCATCCAAACCTGTGTCAGGCCACCATTCCGGCGGGTGAGAAACGAAATAGCCGAACCATCGGGCTTCCAGGCCAGGGCGCGGATGGATACTTTACCGGTGATGAACGGCCGTGACTCTCCGCTGCGGGTGGAAACAACATGCAGCTCGCTCCAGGCCCCGCCAGCGGGCTCGTCCGCCTCGCGCGGGACAGAGACCGTGTATGCGATCCACCGGCCGTCCGGACTGATGCTCGCTGAAGTGACAGAACGGATGCGCAGCAGATCATCCGGCGACAGCACATCTCCGGCGACAAGGCTGGTCGCCCACAACAGCAATACAAGCCAGAGGCCTGTACCGGCCGCTGTGGAGAACCTGACATTTTTCGGGTTGAATTTCATCGTGCATTTCCTCTCTCTTGATCCTGAAACCATGCGCCGCCCCAGCGACGCGTTCGTATTGTTCATTGCAGGCCCCTGCATGGACTACCCGATCATTTCAAATAAAGCAACCCATCACGCTCGACTGACAACGCGGCGCTTTTTGCAAAGGCAGACGGGACGAGGGAATTTCTTCGCTGACTCGTCAAACCACCTCCCTGCCAGCCCTCACAGGCCCCATTCTTCCGGAACCTGCACCGCCACAACATCCCCACGGGCGCAGAGGTCTTCTCCGCTCATGAGGTCAATAGCAACTCTGACTTTGCGCCCCTTAATTTCAACAACGCGAGCGACCAGTTGCATTTCCGTGGTGATGGGCGTTGGTTTGAGGTAATCGACCTTTAACGAAGCTGTGACAAAACGAAACGCTGGCTCTGAGCCCATCTCCCGCCCGGCAGCACGATAGGCTGCTGCAGCAGCCGTGCCCGTTGCATGGCAGTCGATCACCGAAGCGATCAGCCCGCCGTAAACATAACCGGGTACCGCGGTGTGATAGGGCCGCGGCTGAAATGTGCACACCGCCTCCTCGCCGCGCCAGAAGCTTTTGATCTGCAAGCCGTGTTCATTGAGCCTGCCACAACCGTAGCATTGGCTGAGATGATCGGGGTAGTAGTCCTGAAATGCTTTTTGCGACATCGATGATCCTTATTTGACAGACACGGTGTTCTCTGCGCGAACAGAATAGCGCAGTATTATCGTAAAAACGAACAACAGCAGAGCCACGGCCTGATGCAGCGACGCCAGCGCAACCGGGACCTTCATCAAGACGGTGAATATGCCCAGCAGAAGCTGCAGATTGATCAACACACTGAGCACGATGACGGGCATCTTTATCAGCTCAAAGTGCTGCTCGCGATACAACAGCCTGACGAGATAAAAAGCAAAGAAGAGGACGACAAAAGCATTCCAGCGATGCAGGAAATGAACCATGACCGGATTTTCGAAAAAATTCATATACCATGGTTCGAAAGACCAGGCCAGCGGCGGAATCCATGTGCCGTGCATGAGGGGGAAAGTCGGAGAGACAGCCCCGGCTTTGAGGCCTGCAACCAGACCGCCGAGAGCGACCTGTCCGATGAGAATCCAGAGAAAGATTCGCGTGGCTTTCGCAGCTTGTGCTGAAAACACACGCTCAGCAGATTCGGCCTGATCGTACAGCCAGCGCATGCCCATCCACAGGGTAGCGGCGATGAACGCCATGGCCAGCAACAGGTGTCCGGTGAGGCGAAAATGGCTCACATGCGGCCGGTCCACCAGGCCACTTTTAACCATATACCATCCGAACAGCCCCTGAAACAGCAGCAGCACCCCGATACCCAGAAAGGCCGGGCGCTGCTCCCGCGGAATTGTGCCTCTGCGCCAGAAAATCACCAGCGGGATAAAATAAACCAGGCCGATTACCCGACCGAGCATGCGGTGCAGATATTCCATATAAAAAATAAACTTGAACTCGGAAAGCTCCATGCCTCTGTTGACCAGCTTATACTCGGGGAACTGCTTATACTGCTCGAATTCCTGCTGCCAGCCCTGCTCGGTCATGGGCGGGACAATCCCCATCAATACATCCCAGTCGGTCATCGACAGGCCGGACTGGGTCAATCTGACCAGCCCGCCGAGCACGACCATCACGGCAGCGAGTCCTGCGAGCCAGAACATCCAGCGGGCGACTTTTTTGTTATCCATAGGTATCTCACATGTTCATTCAAGAGCGCGCGGTATCGCGTAGATTAACCCAGAGCACGGCCACAGCGAGCATGGCAAACACTCCGGAAAAAGAGAGGCCTATTTTAAGGAATTTAAACAACACAGGCAACATTTCCTCGAGGGAAAGGGGCAAAAGCAGAGGAATAATGCGGAAAACAGCGGCCACCAGCAACAGCCAGTAAGAAAACTGCACCAGCCGCGGGCGGGCAACTGCGCGTTTGTGCAGAAAACCGGGGATCATCCTCGGCGCCATACCGAAAATCAGGTGGGTGATAAAGCCCATGAGATACATGTGCCGTACAGCGTCACGGCTCACCATGGGTTCGTGGCCGAGCAGCCAGCCTGTGCTCACCGTCAGTTCCGAGACCGCGGCAAACAGCAGCCAGAAAAAGGCGGCACGGATGAGCTTTTCAAAAGCCCCGAATTCGCCATAGTCCGGCATGCCCGGGCGGGTGGGCTTTCGGTCCGGCTTAACCGGCTCGTTTCGGCCCTCGGTCCAGGGTTGTTGCAGCCGGGTGAGGACATCCAGCTTCCAAATCAGAAGCACGACAACAGCGCTGTATGCAATCGTGCCGGCGTGGCTAATATAGAGCAGTGCCATGCTGTCCGAACCGAGCAGGAGCACAAGGTCTGCCAGCAGTTTGACCGCCACCCCGGTAAGATATACCCAGGCAGCCCGGCGTACCGGCCAGTTCTGCGCAGGCAAACGCATGTAGAGAGGCAAGGTGCGCAGACCAACGCCGAAACTGATCGGCACCAGAGAGAGCAGCACAAAAAGGTCGATCATGAACTGATTCCACCCATAGGGCAGAACGATTTTTTTCTGCGCGACCATCAGGGCCACGAGGGCGAAATTGATCATAACATAGAGCAACCACCCGGCCAGCATCATAGCAAAAAAAGGCGCAACCGTGTGCACCGCCGGACGGGCCTTGCCGGCAAAAACCGTGTGCATGGTCATCAGCAGCGTGGTTACATAGAGAGCGACGGCAAAGAGGATGAAAAACGCCGACAGGACAGCGAGAAATCCGAGGATATTCCAATAGAGCGGGTCATCAAAGTAGGGCAGCAGGGACTGGGAAAAATAACGCAACAGCAGGCCGCTGACCATGAGCCAGAGAATCTGGCTCTGGCGATGCGGCTCTTCCAGCGGCACGCCGGCAAAACGCGGCAGAAAAAACAGGCTGATGCCCATGACGAACAAGCCGACCCACCCCATGAGCTGGAGCTGCCCGTGAACCTGATTGAAGGCAAAAAATCCGGGGCCGGGTGCAAAACCGAGCCCCATCACCGATATGGAATGTGCACCGACAGCAAAACCGCCCCAGAACGCCAGCAGGATTGCTGCTTTGATAAAACCGAAGTGAAATTCTGCATACCCCGCCCCGATCCGGGATGCACCCAATTTGTCATCACTCTGCATGATATCTGTCCCGACTGAATTTTTCATCTCACGGGCGCAGCGCTGCGGCGTTGCCCTTCCTGTTCTGTCTCTGTCTCACTTCATCGGCTCAAAATGGCAGGTAAAATGGCGCAGGTACTGCGGTTGTCTGGTGATGCGGTAACCGGGTATCTGATCCCGGTGCAGCAGGACATCGTCGATGACTTCGACGATATAATCGAAATGGCTCTGGGTGTAAACACGCCGCGGGAAAGCGAGCCGCACCAGCTCGAGACGGGCCGGTTTTTCAACACCCTGGTCATCTTTTTTACCAAACATGACACTGCCCAGCTCAACACCACGGATGCCGCCATCGACGTAGAGCGCATTCACCAGGCCGATCCCCGGATAGTGCAGTGGAGGAATGTGCGGTAAAAATTCTTTTGCATCGATGAACAGCGCGTGCCCACCTACGGGTTTGACAAAAGGAATATTCCGCTCTTCAAACTTTTTCCCCAGGTAAGTGATCGTCGCGTGGCGATAGACCTGGTAATCGTACTCCAGCGCTTCCATCAGGCCGACAGCGATGACTTCAAGATCACGGCCAGCCAGACCACCGTAGGTTGGAAACCCCTCGCGCATGATCAGCGCATTGCGGAAGGCCTCGCCCCAGCCATCATCATGGCAGGCAAGAAAACCGCCGATATTCGCCAGGCCATCTTTCTTCGCGCTCATCGTGGCAGCATCCGCATAGGAAAACATCTCTTGTGCAATTTCCAGCAACGATTTATCGCCGTAGCCGTGCTCCCGTTCGCGGATGAAATAGGCGTTTTCCGCAAAACGGCAGGCATCGATCACCAGCGGTATGCCGTATTCCTTCAGCACAGCTTTGACCTCACGGATATTCTGCATCGAGATCGGCTGGCCGCCGCCGGTGTTGTTGGTCACCGTGATCATGCAAAAAGGGATGCGCTCCCTGCCATGGGTTTCGATGCAGGTACGCAGTTTATCGATATCCATATTGCCCTTAAAAGGAGCATCCAACCCCGGCTGCATGCCTTCATCGCAAACCAGGTCCAGGGCCGTGGCGCCAACAAATTCGAAATTCGCCCGCGTGGTATCGAAGTGGCTGTTGTTGGGGATGACATCTCCCTCACGAATCTGCGTCTGCGCCAGAATGCCCTCAGCAGCCCGACCCTGGTGCGTCGGCAGGATGTGCTTGAAACCGGTGATGGTACGGACGGCATTCTCGAACTTTTTCCACGATTTGCTGCCGGCGTAGCTCTCGTCGCCGAGCATGAGTGCTGCCCATTGCTTTGCTGACATGGCGCCCGTGCCGCTGTCAGTCAGCAGATCGATCGGGCAGAGTTCGGCATCGAGGAGAAAGACATTGTAGTGCGCCTCCTGCAGGGCTTTCTCGCGTTGTTCGCGCGGAACCAGCCTGATTTCCTCCGTCATCTTGATTCGAAAGGGTTCGATTATCGTTCGCATCGTTATTCTCCGGTTTCAGATATGATTTGCTGCAGGCATGGCATGTATAAATCTGCAATTTGATAAAACCAAACACAAGCCTATTGCCTGTGTAACTCACAAACTGTGCAATATACGGCTTATCCCGCGTCTTACCACGATCACTGTAAATCGGGATAAAAGAGCATTTCGCGCCGGGAGTGTCAGAATGCGGAAGAATTTTTGCCCGCAGCCGCGCATCCCGACATGAATTTTTCAGGCTATGGAATGTCGTAAAAACGCGCATGAATTGTAAATCAAAAAATTACAAAATCCTGCCCCGGCATCATAATTTTTTCAGGGTGATTTTTGCAGGCACGCATCTTCGCGGCAAGAGCGGCCGGGCTTTCAAATAATCCCGAACTCGTCCTGGTATTTTTCTCCTGCCTGCTCCGCGTGGTTCACAGAACGGTGAACCGTTCTTGACAAAGCGCCCAGACTTGCTTATACTCAGAAAAACAAAGGCACGGGACGGTGAAATAAAGCCGAACCGTCCTAATTGTTGAATATCTTATCTGAAAGGAACCACCATGAGTCGCTCTCTGATGGCGGCTTTTGCCGGGACACTGAGTGCAATTATCATCATCATGTTCGTGGAAATGCTCGGGCACCAGGCCTACCCTCTGCCAAAAGACATCGACATCAACGACACGGTTGCGATGCAGAAGCACATAGATAACTTGCCGATGACTGCGTTTCTTATCGTCCTGGCCGGCTGGGGGCTGGGAACATTTACAGGAACCTGGCTGGCTGTGCGCATCGCTGGCAAAGATAACGGCAGGCCTGCGCTGCTGGTCGGCCTGATTTTGCTCATCGCCGGTATCACCAATATGATCATGCTGCCGCACCCGGGCTGGTTCTGGTTCCTCGGTATCGCTGTCTTCCCCCTCGCCACGGTTTTCGGAATGCGCACTGCTGCACAAATGGGATAACTTGCCTATGCCACGATTTTATCGAAGCAGCCTTGTTTGGGGGCTGTTATTTTTCTCATCATCGCTGTCTCCGCTCCTGAGCGGACAGGGCGAAACATCCCTATGGCCGGACAAGCAGGAGCTGCAATCACGCCTGTGGCAACATCGCCGCATCGTTTATCTGTACCCGGATCAGGGTAAAACAGCGGCGCTCTACGAACAGCGGCTCGGTCAGATGCGACGCGGGCGGTACATCCGCACTACAGCCATCCCGGTTTCGGCTGCTGATTCCCTGCCTGCAAACACCCCCATTTCACTGGTCGGGCGCCCCGGGAACAATCCCCTGCTGCAACGCCTTCTGCCTGCGCTCCCTTTTGATATGAGCCGGGACAGCTTTAGCATCAATGGCCATACCTACGCCAACCGGGGCGACCGCCTGCTGCTGCGCATGCCCAACCCTCTTCGGCCCGGGCAATGGCTTCAGATCATCACCGGCAACTCAGACCAGGCCATCCTGGCGGAATTTCAGCCCGGCAGGCGCAGCCCTGAGCTGATTGCAGACTACACCATCCGGCGCGGGCAGGAACTGCTCGCTTATGGTTTTTTGACCCAGCCGCGCCCCTCCGCCCCCTGGGTGATCAGCAAAAACCGGGAAATCAACCTGCTGCATTCGCTGCGCAGAATTTCGGCTGATTCGATATTTATCGTGGATTACATCGGCAGATCACCTGACCGGGAAAAAATCCGGGCTTTTCTGGCCCGGCAAAAGCAGCTCGTGGAGGAGCAGTGCGCTACCCTGCAAATCGATGCTGAGCAAAGGAGGCGCTTCCTGCCGATCCGGCTGAAACTCTACGAAAGCTCGGAAAGCAAGACCATTGCCACACGCAATTCACGGCTTTCACACTGGCAAACGGGCAGCTCTGTCGTGCACATCGTGTTCAGTGAAAATGCGGTCGGCGCGGATTACACAGCTATCGCAGAGTACATCACCTGGCACTTTGCCGGAGAGGTACCCAACCCCCTGCTGCTGCGCGGCGCCGGCGTGTTGTTCTCCGATGCCTGGGGCGGCAAAGGATATCCGGTATGGGCGGGGATGTTTTTCCACAACGCTATCTTCCCGCCATTCGAGCTGATCTTCGCTCCGGCGGAGCGCCGCATCAGCCGTTACATCAGCGAGGTGCAGGCTGCGACACTGCTGCAGCTCGTCCTTTTTCACTACTCACCCCAGGAACTGAAAAAATTTCTCAGACAAACGCCGGCCAGGTTGGACGCCGCCACATTTCCGCGCTACTTTTCTCCCAAACTGATCCAGCAGTGGCGAACCTGGAGCCGCGCCATGCTGCCCAGGCCGCAACCGGAAAGGGCACCTACGGTCTGGCAGTTTGCCCGCGGTTTTTGCTTCGCGCACGAGGGCTACGCTGTTTACAACGGCTACATGGGCTCAACTGCCGAGGCTGCACTGCAACGCCTGCAGGAGCTGAACGTCAACGCCATCTCCATCACCCCTTTCGGTTTCCTGCGCGAAAAAAACCGGCCGGTTCCCATCGGCCTGAGCACCGGGGCTGGCTCTGAAAACGACGAAAGCCTGATCGTCGCCATTGCCCGGGCGCGGCGGAAAAACATGCGCATCATGATGAAACCACACCTCTGGGTCTCCCACAGCAGTTGGCCCGGAGACATCGCCATGAACAACGCGCAGGACTGGCAGCGTTTTTTCGTCTATTACAGCGACTGGATCATGCACTACGCCATACTCGCTGAAATGCTGCAGACCGAAAGTTTCAGTATCGGCGTCGAGCTGGCCAGGACCACCATCGGCCATGAACAGGAGTGGCGGGAGCTGATCGGGCGGATCCGGAAAATTTATCACGGCAAGCTGCTCTATTCCGCCAACTGGGGAGAGGAGTTTGAAAACATCACGTTCTGGGATGCCCTCGACGCCATCAGCGTCAACAGCTATTACCCCTTGAGCGACAATCCGAACGCCTCGGACGCGGAACTGCTCGCAGGCGCGCGCAAGGTAGCCAAACGTATCGGCGCTGTCAGTAAAAAATATCAGAAACCGGTGCTGTTGACAGAGACAGGCTACGCCAGCAGACCCGCGCCTTGGGTCGAGCCTCATCGCGATGGTCGCGGCCAACCGGTCGATGAGCAGGCGCAAATGCGTGCCTATGACGCCTTTTTCAGAGCATTTTACCGGCAGCCGTGGCTCGCTGGCCTCTACCTCTGGAAATGGCCCACAGTCCTGGAATCTGGCGGTGGCAGCCACAGCGGTTTTACCCCCAATGGCAAGCTGGCGGAAAACGTGGTTAAAAAGTGGTATGCGAAAATCAGCGGGGAATAATATTGGGATGCAGGCCGTCGTGCTGCTTCTGTGCAGATGTGCAAAACATTGCAAATTCGAAAATTTCTTGTGAAAATGATCGAAAAAACGTATATTTTGCACAATTCAATCATCCTGACCTCGCCCTGTTTGGATTCGACTCCGGACGTGGATCATCACACGGTACGTTCCTGAGTCCGCATCATGCTGTATCTCCCTCTTCCCCGGGCTTTGCCGGTACGGGCTAACCGGCACGACTTTCCATATTTGAGGTACGGCAGTATCTTCACGACGACTCCAGCTTGCCGGCACAACGTGGTCTCGCTACAGGATGTGCAAACGACCGTTCTGCACTCAAATCCAAGGGGAGCCATATGTTACTACCAACAGGTGAATTCAAGTACGTCTTCAAACCAGACCCACCAAAACCCAAACCTCCGTTTGATGCCTTTTGGGAATTACTGGGGAAGTTCATCAAAGCCTTTCTCGTACCTGCCGGGGCGGCGTTGTTGATCATCTACTGTACTCTCGAAATCGCAGCCGGACGCAACCCGCTCGAACAAATTTTGCCCGGATGGCTCATCCAACACATCCCGGGCAATGCTGAGCGCCCGTACTTGTACGGCACTTCGCTTCCGGATACGGCTTTTCCCGAGCTGCCAACCGGTCTGTCAACGCAAACCATCGAGTCACTGCGCCTGTCAACTTACCGGATTCTGGTCTTCACTACAGCGGATCGGGCAGCGGCGACGCGGGCAATCTACAAGCTGAAACAAAACAGGCTCTGGGCTTCATCCGTTTACCGGCAGGGGCGTTATTTTGTTCTTGTCAGCGATCTCATCAGCCGGTCACAGGCCCGGCGGGCTCTGCAGATCGTGCAATCTGCAGGCTATGAAGAAGCGCGTATTCTGTCACCGGGTCATTAACCCGGAGCCTTCGTAATGTGCGCTTTGTACAAAAGAAGCAGGTAAGGCCGAAAAATATTGCGCCGTGGGGTTTATCATCGTAACTTCATGATAAAATAAAATTAAGGCGATGTTCGGACTGGTTATCCACTTAACTCAGCACGGTTGCCTCTTTGCAACCAGACCGCCTGATAACAGCACGTGCCTGCTCCCGAACCGTCATTCCGGTTTCCCCGCAGGGGAAGACCGGAATCTCCCAGACTCTGGCACGTGCCCGAAAAGATGAGATTCCGGCACGGCGCTTCGCTTGGCTGGAATGACACATGCCGGTATTCCAGCCCAAGCCAAGTACGTGCCGGAATCGCCTCAGTAGGGTGCGGCCGGTACTGGCGGAATCTGGTTTCGCTTATGTGCTGCCGCGGTGTCATGAGAAGGGATTCATTCACAAAATTAGCGCGTCATGCGAATAAACAGGGAAGCCAAGATTACAGCGTAGCCTGGCGGGGCCGTTAGTGGAGCTCGACAGAAACGACAGAGTTGAAGCGAATTTTTGTCAGGTTTGTGAATTTTCAGGATGGACATAACACGACAGCCGCACGTGACGAGGACTAACAAAAGAAATGACTTTTGACGCGAAAAAGAATCCTTTGCTGTTTTTCATCGAATTCCTTTTGCTATTAGCGCTGAAAATCGTGGTCCTGGTGGTGTTTGTCATCCTCGTTGTCCGGTTCGGCTTCAACTATAGTTTTCCCATTCCTTTTCTGGACAATCTGTACCACGAGTCATACGACAACATGGAGCAGCCGGTCCAGCAGGCAACCGCCTTTCCGGAAGAGGCAATCCGCAGATGCTACGTGGTTCTCGTTTACGATATCACCAGTGAACATACCAGTCTTCGGCTCGAATATGAACTCAAAAAAAGCCGCATCAACCTTCTGCGCTATCACGGAGAGGACGGGCGCTACTACCTCTACGTCGGGCCGAGAAATACTCTGGCTGGTGCGCGCCAGTTACTGGAGGCGGTTGAAAAACATGTCGGCCGGCGCAGAACCATGATCGTCAACGTTGCCACCATGAAGGCTGTCGATGGCTATCTGAGTGCTGATTTGATGACGCCATTGCTCAAAGACATGTGCAAGTAATCTGAAAAATCCGAAAACGTCTCAACGGGCCGGATTAACTGTATTTTTGCCTCCGGTTGCAGAAAAGTACGTCGTTGAGCAAAAATTTTGTGCGGCCCTGGCTTCCCCGGCGGCCAGCTTAAATTCGTAAATGAACCGGGATAAACAAGGCGAAAAATAAGAGTTACGGAGAATTTTCTTGCAACATCTTGTATGTTTTTACTACATTTAGCCTGAAAATTTTTCAGGCTCTGGATAATCTTACTATAACCTTAATCTTATTAAGACGTTAGAACAAAACACATCACAGAGCAAAGTTTTTCAGCTATCCCGCATTACGGAGAAAAGTGTTCATCTTTGAAGAAATCGGGGTAGCAATGCATACGCAGGAACTTCATGGCCTGATGCCTTTCCCTCCAGACAAACCCGGCTTTGTGCACGGCATCCGGAAAAGTGGACCATATCCGCTGATAATCTGAAAATTCATAAATTCGGAAGTTTTCCGCATCAATCAATCGAAACCATGAAATTAGCCGAACACCCCTGTTGCATCTTTTTCAGTTTTCCCGATCACCCGTGCGTGTAGTGCCATGTGCGAAGAAATCGGGAAAAAGATATGAACCGGCGCGCATGGAGTAAACAGCGCAGCCTGATCGATACAGGAATCCACACCTGGTACACGATTCCGTTCTGAAAAAAATATAACCCGAGAGAGAAGACAACCCAGGGACTGAGGTTGTCGCAATTTATCCCGATTCATTCATACAATGAGCGCTGCGCACGAGGAAAACCGGGATAACTGAAAAATTTTACCCCACGGCAGGCCTTACTGTAACCTTCTAATAAAAATACAGTTGGGCCAACCTTGTATCAGATTCATAAATTTTTCAGTATCAGAACCAGAGCGAGGAAGCACCCGGCCCTGTCGCATCAGTGAAAAAAGGATTTACACATGCCACCGCAGAATGAACACACTTCTCTTGCCCAGTTCAACGAAGGGGTCGGAAAATTTCTGATCGTTCTGGGGTTGCTTTTTATTGCCGGTTTTTTCTTTAAGGCGGGAGAAAAAGCTTATTTTCCGCGGCTGTGGCATGCTTTTCATGACTTTGTCGAATCGTTTAAGGGCTCGGAGCCCGGCCATATCGAAGTGCCTGGCGGCGAGCACATCCGGCCCGGCCATTCGCCTTCCCAGTACAGCATCGTCGTCGGTGAATACAACGACATCGGCGAGGCCATCGCGATGCAAAAAAGGCTTAAAAAAAGACGCATCAACTCAAACATCCATCCCATGGGCAGAAATTATCTGCTGCTCGTCGGCCCATTGAGCAGCTACAACCAGCTCAGATACAGCCTCAAAGTCCTGCACAAAAACGGCTTCCCCGGCAAGCCCTATACCGAATACTGAAGCCGCTCAGCCCCACCTCTTCACAACAGCCGGCCGTAGCCAAAGGCGATCTCATCGCGGATGGTGTCCGGCTCTAACCACAAGCAGGTGCCCTCGCCCGACGGCCGCACGTCTCCGGCGATAATGCGGGCCCGGTAAACGACATCCACGGTGCGCACCAGGGTATCCGCCCGCTCGCCCGATAAAATCCCGACAATACCCTCGAGCTCAACATGCAGGCCGGTCTCTTCCAGCGTTTCCCGGATAGCCGCTGCCTCGGCCGTTTCATCCAGCCGGACGAAACCACCGGGCAGCCCATAACCATTGCCATCGCTGCGCTCGATGAACAGAACACGATCACCATCGCGCAGAATTACAGCAACACCGGCAAAGGGCGGCCATTCGCCCAGAGCCAGAAGATTAAAAATGCGCTGCATCAAACCGAGCAGCACGCGCATGCCCCGAAAAATGATCCCCATCAGTACCTGGCGCAGGTGCATCACGCACCCTTCCGGCTGCGGATGATTTTCAGCACCAGCAGAAACGCGGGGAAACCGTGAAAAAACAAATCGAAAATATCGATCGGACGGGTCAGGGTACCATTTTTCAGCATGATCAGCTTTTCAAGAAAATGCGGCATCGGCTGGAAAGGAGCCAGCAGCATCAAGACGCTGACAAAAATAAGAACCGGCCAGGACAGATGGTCGACAAACTTCAACATGGGTCACCTCATGATTTTCTATTCTGATTGCCCGCTGCCGCTTATGGCAACGAGATTTCCGACAAAGGTTGCAATATACGCATTTCAACCATACACCGAAAACAAAATCATCAACGCCGGCGGCACACGCACTGGCACACTCTTGCTTGCGTTTGTCATTGAAAAATCGTATGTCTGTACTTTTCGGAGCCCGGCTGCTTTCATTTTTTTCGCTCCTCTCGCTGGCAGAGAACTCGTTCCCTGCCAATGCAACTCTGTGCAGATACTTTCCACCACTTCCCGATAAAACGATACGGATACTAACCATTATGGCCACACTTCTGCTGCCGCCCATCCTTCACTACCTTGCCGGCAACAGGCACAAGCTCGTACTTCCAGACACAACTCTTGGTGCTGCTCTGGAGCATCTGTACACCGAATATCCGCAACTGGGTGTTAATCTGCGATCCGACTCCGGCCTGATCCGGTCTCACTTTTCTCTTTATCGTGACGGTGAAATGCTGACACGAGCGGACATCATCCTGAGAAAAGACGACACCATCGAACTCACCCTGGCGGAAAAAAACACCGGCGCGGACGGCCAGTCTGAGCTCAGCCGGGAGGAAATCCGGCAATATATCCGCCACCTGACACTGCCCGAATTCGGCATGCGAAGCCAGATGAAGCTAAGAAATAGCAAAGTCCTGGTCATCGGAGCCGGCGGGCTGGGCTCTCCGGTACTGATGTACCTCGCCGCTGCCGGGGTTGGCACGATCGGCATCGTCGATGAGGACAGTATCGATACCTCAAACCTGCAACGCCAGGTGATTCATTCTCATGCTATGGTCGGCAGCTCAAAACTCACCTCTGCACGCCGGTTCATACACGACTTAAACCCGGGCGTCCGTGTGATCAGTTATGAGACGAAATTCATCGCTGAGAATGCCCTGGACATTGCGAAAGGGTATGATCTGATCATCGATGGTACGGATAATTTCCCGACACGGTATCTCGTCAATGATGTCTGCGTGCTGCTCGGCATACCGAATATCTATG
>DRLW01000024.1 GCA_011375275.1 Bacteroidota bacterium | reverse complement strand
TCTCCCCGGCGATGCCGGCCGGAGGCGCAGCATTGCGCAGGTCCGAAGCGTCAGCATCGAATTGGCCGTGGCAGGTGTTGCAGGCCTCCGGTCCTTTTTCCTGAACGTGACAGCTCAGGCAGGAAGTGTTCTGTTTTTCAGCAGAATAATCCGCACCGTGGCAGCCGGTACACGAACCCAGGGGATAGCCCTCTGTTTGCAGAAAAACAGCGTGCGAGCCTTGCCCCTGCCCGGCCCATGTTTGCGGATGGGGATAAGATGCATGACAGCTCCTGCAGGAAATCTGCACCAGGCCGCCGTCATAATCATCACCGTGACACTGGCGGCAGTCAGCGGAATCATAGTTTTTGCCGGCCAGCACGGTGCCATGAAACTGCGGTGAGCCCGGCGTATTCCAGGCGGTATCATGTATGCGGACGGCTTGATTTTCTACCGGCGCCGGCTCCTGCGGCGTACTGCAGGAGAAGAGAAGGGCCGCAACGACTGCGAGCGACAGAAAAGATTTCATTTTTCGATCCATCATTTTATCCCGTGACAGTATCCACAGAACCCAATGCCTGCAGTGCGGGTGTTGGTATGGCAGGAATAACACAGTGCGCCGGGGTCATCGTGCCAGCCATTTTCTCTCGTGCTCAAAAAACCACCGACGTGCGTTTTCGGATCATTCCCGAGCCCCGGCAAACGGTCGACATGGCAGAGCACACATTCCGGGTCCTGCCCGCGGGTATCATGACACACCGCGCATGAGGCGATATCGCGGCGGGCCAGCTCGGCATGGCGGCCGCCACCGCTGCCCACGCCCAAACGGGTAAAATCTTCGCCCAGGTGCGACATGGGCTGCGGGCGCAGAAAGCCGGAATCCTGATTCTGGTCATGGCAGGAGCTGCAGAACTGCTGCTGATCATGGCAGGAAACGCAGTCCGAGCGCTTGCTGCGAAAATCCAACCCATGGGTAAAAACATAATTCAGATCATGCACCCGTTGTTTCACCAGCCCCTTACCGGTAAAGGCGTTGATCCGGTTCTCCGATAACGGACGTTTCAAATCCGACAGGGTGAACATCACTTCTGCTGTGGCATGGCAGCTTTGGCAGTCGTTATCTGTATGGCAGGAGGAGCAGTCATTGGCCGGCGTATCGACGCGGACGAGGCGCTTGTGTTCTTTGATCCAGTCGAGCTCGACATGGCTGACCGGCTGGCGCGTTTCGACATGCGAGTGGCAGGTTTCGCAGGCCGTGTTCTGGCCCTGGTCTTCATGGCAGGAAATACAGTCGGCCATAACCGGCAGGTAGGCTGTCGAAGGCTCTTCCGACATCTCGACACCCTGATGGCAGGTTGCACACTCCAGCTCCCGTACGAGGTGTTGCTGGTGGTTGAAAATCACTTCCCGCTGCGGGCTGCGGAACGCTTCGCGCACGCTGTCTTCAGCGTGGCAGGTGCTGCACTCGCTTTCATCTTCGACTTCATGACACTCTGCACAGGTTTCCTCCACAGGGAGCAGAAAATCCTGCGCCAGAGTGCTCGTTTCTGCCGCGGCATGGCAATCACTGCATTCCGCCTCTGCCTCTTCAGTGTGAAACTTGTGAGAAAACGTCACTTGCGCCCACTGCTGCACCGGGTCTTCCCATGAGGTCAGATCAGAATAGCGGGAAAAAGCGATGATGCCGGCAGAAAGGAGAACGACGAAAAAACTATACTGTGCTGATTTTCGCATAATTGGGTCCTGGTTTTGTCATCTTCCGGTGGTATTGGCAAACCAGTATTGCAAACGGAACAAAAAGCGGCTGTCTATTTTGTAGTACGTGTTGGAAAGAAGCTGAAGCTGAGAATCGATAGAGAAGAGACGGCGCGGAGAATACCGCAGGCCCAGGGCTGCGCTGAGCAGGTTGTTCATTTCCGAGGCATCGCTGTCGAGCTTGTACGCAGCCCAGGAAAGCATCAGACTCGGCAGCAGCTCGCCCCGGTGCATGGGATAGTACAGAGCTGCATTCACGCCGTTGAGCAGTCCGGCATAGCCGCTGCGGTGCACATAATTCAATGAACCGAAGCGCGTGCTGCTGCCCGCAGTGAAACGTACCGAATTGGCATCGTTGTACAGCACCAACGCAGAGTTGACATAAAAACGCATGCCGCGGGAATGGCGATAGTGTACGCCGGCCTCCAGCTCCCGGTTGTCTTCCACATTGAACACGGAAAAAATGGAGTTCCACGGCAGGCGGGGAGAACGGAATGTGTACGCGCCGCTCAGTGTCCAGCGGCCGGCAATACGCGAGCGCGCAGAGAACTCCATACGCGAAAAGCTCTGGCTCTCCACGTCAAAATCCGTGCGCGCGTAAAACGATTTCCCGGCATGCGGCTGCCAGCTCATGTCTATGCTGGCGAACTCGAAGGCCTGCGTCTGCGGTTCGATAAACTGAGTGAACACCGAACCGATCGAATCAGCCCGCAAAGTGCGGTAGCCGGGACGGGTCTGATTTTTATTAAAATAGGACATATTCACATGCAGCGTTTGCACCGGCGAGAAGCCGAGCTCCCCCCCGAGCAGAAAATTATCCCCACGATTTGCGATCAACTCTGGCTGCAGTCGCTCCGGGGTGAGGCTGCCCCCAAAGGCTTTCAGGCGCAACCACTTGCCCTGGCGCAGTGACAGCACAGCACCATCTATAGTGCCGGCACCAATGCCTCCAAATACCGGTACCCGGCCGAGCTGCACCTGCCCTGTTTTCAAAATCCCCTGCCATTGCAGATAAAACGAATACAACCGGACCCGGGCATCACCATCGATACGGGTGGCAAAATCATTATCCACCTGTGCATAGGAACGAAACAGAAAGGATTGACCGCGCACGTCGAAAAGCACGCTTTGATAGCCCCGAACATGCAGTGAAGCGCTATCCACTGTGTCGCTGCGCTGGAAGGTATAGAAGGAGCTGGTCAGACGGCCGGAAACCCGGGTGTTTTGTTGTGCGAAGAGGAGTGCTGGCAACAGTCCGCAACAAAGAGTCATCACAAAAGCCGTTTTGCATCGATACATGGGATTGCCTCGATTTTAGCTTATGCCAACAGCCCGGCAGTATCCAATGATAGACTGCCGTATTTTTTGAGTCTGTACGCCGGTGGGAGAGGCCTGAAGATGGCTCGAGAAGAAAGAGGAAAGTCTGGACAGGCCCTTGAAGTGTATGGTTTTTTTTGCAACAGTCGTTCCAAAACAACAGGAGGAAAGCATATCACCGGCAGGTGTACCCCTAATCCGCGGCCGAATTATGAAAAAATGTCCCACAGGTTGCCGCATTGCAAAACGAGCCTGACACGATGACACAAAACAAAACTCTTTGAGAAAAAGATGGCGACGCCATAAAAACTATAATACCAATAAAAACAAACGGATACAGACTAACAAAAAATTTTGGCATATCGCTTGTATAGACATGGGGCGCAACAACAAAATCATCTGAAAAAACTGTCATTTTGTAAAAATATCAAAGAAGGAGAGAAGCCATGAAACTGGTAAAATGGAACCCGATGCTGACCATGTCCCCCTTTGAGCGTTTTGTCGAAGATGTACTCGGTTCTTTTGAAAGCGGACGCAGGATGCAGAACGATCAATGGATACCACGGGCAGACATCACCGAAGACGCCGGCCATTACTACGTCCATATCGAGCTGCCGGGCGTCAGCAAGGACGACGTCAACATCACCATTGCCGACCAGGTTCTGAGCATCACCGGCGAGAAAAAAATTACTGGGCAAGATGGCGTTAATGTTGTCTTCAACGAGCGGGTTTACGGTACATTCGAGCGCAAATTCACCCTGAGCGATGACATCGACCATGCGCATATCGACGCTGCTTTCAAGGATGGTGTGTTGACGATCACCATGCCAAAAACCGAGAGGGCAAAACGCCGTGAAATCAAGGTCAAGGGGAAATAACCTGAACACGCCTGGATCGGGAACAGCACCTTCATCGTTTTAGACCTGATCCATTTTCAGGAATTTGGTAAAAGCGTATTTTTGATTTCGTGCACAGCCAGACCGGCGAGGTGACAAGCAGGTTTCATCCAACCGCCTCGCCGGATCCGGCTGTGCTTTTTTTTACCCAATCATCCACTTCCTCGCACCAGGGAGAATCGTGGGGCCGTACACGGTTCTCAGCGATTCCTTTGCAAATCAGCGCTTGCCGCAAGAAAACTCGGGATAACCTAAAAACTTTCCGGTCTCATAAACTTTCCCGGCTGTTCACAGCCTGCCGGGCTATCGCGATTTGCAATCTTGCGAAAAACACCGCACTGTGATTCCCAATGTTAGGAAATAGTCCTCTCTGAGAGCACACTTCGCAGCCCTGCTCCACACCGCTGGTCAGTTTTGCCGGCAGGCAGCAGCCTGAAGAGCTCCAGCTCCCCTCTATAAATTCTGATCACAGCCATCGCTCTTTCTTTGGTATAAATTTTGACAAAAATAGTATGGCTTTTTCAAATTGGAAAATCTGTCCGTGTTTCGAACCCACCGGAAGGAGATGTAAAATGAACTCTCGGAGTTTTTTCTGGATCGGGATTGTAGCCTTTTTGCTGACTACCTCAGGGCTGCTGCAGGCGCAAGACAAAAAGTATAAATACGTCGGCAGTAAAAGTTGCGCCACATGCCATAAAAAAGAAAAAACAGGTGCAGCATACGTCAAATGGCAAGAGAGCAAACATGCCGAGGCTTATACTGTTCTGGCTTCGGACAAGGCCAGGGAAATCGCCGCGAAAAAGGGGATCGACGACCCGCAAAAATCCGATGAGTGCCTGCAGTGCCACGTGACGGGACATGGTGTCGATGCTTCCCTTCTGGGGAAAAAGTACAAAATCGAAGACGGTGTCGGTTGTGAATCCTGCCACGGAGCGGGTTCTGGCTACAAAAAGAAGAAAACCATGAAAGCCATCAGCGCGGGCAAGCTGGACGGCGCCACTGTAGGGCTGATCAAGCCGGACGAGGAAACCTGCAGGAAGTGCCACAATGAAAAGAGCCCGACTTATAAAGAATTCGACTACGAAAAGAGAAAAGAAGAAATCGCCCATCCGACCCCGAAAAAAGAAAGTTGAGCCTATCCCGGTTTTATGGCGACTTCCCTTCAGAAGGTATCGGGACAGGGCTTTGCTGAAATTTTTCAGTCTGTCAAACCCGGCGAAAGAGACGAGCGTCGTCGCAGTGCGTACGAAAACATTGTCCAAAGTCTTTTCCAGGATTACCCGCTATCCCTTCACATCTCGTTCATTGCATGACAAAGCGGGGGAAAGCACCCTGGGTGCAGTCACGCTTGTTTGATCTCAACAGGCGTGAGCCAGTGTTTAGGTCCCTAACCGATGGGCAGAATGATGAGACTTGCCGGAATTGCGGGTATGATCGTGCTGTTCTCCTGTACCTTATGTCTTGCACAGTCCAACGAGGAATGCCAGGAGTGCCATGACGACCCCGAGGCCACGGGTGAAAACGAACGCCGTGGCGAGTACTCTGTTTATGTCGATGATGAGGTTTATTCGAACAGCATTCATGGCGACCTGGACTGTATCGAGTGTCATGAAGAGCTCGAAGGGGTCGATTTCCCACACGACGAAATTGAAACCAGGAAGGTTGAGTGCGGCCTCTGCCACGAGGATGCTGTGGCAGAGGTTTCGCACAGCGTTCACAGCCCGAAGTTCAGAGACCGCGCGCCGGATATCCCCGGGTGCAGCGACTGCCACGGTGTGCACGACATACTGGCTGTGGATGACCCGGCCTCCAGCGTGAGCAAAGCCAACCAGCCTCGCACGTGTGCAGTCTGCCATGCCGATGAGGAGATCACCGAACGCAACCGGATCGTGCTGCCGGATGTCATCAGCCACTATGCGGAGAGTATCCACAGTCGCCTGATACGCTCCGGCAACACCGAGGCGGCAACCTGCTCTGACTGCCATCATGGGCATGAAATCCTCAGCCCTCTCGAGCAGCATTCAACGATTTTTAAACCCAACATCCCCAAAACCTGCGGCGCCTGTCACGAGGATGCGCTGGCGCAGTATGACATCAGCCTGCACGCACAATCCCTGAACGCAGGCAACAAAGATGCCCCGGTCTGCACCGACTGCCACAGCGAACACGATATTCTGAAGCCTGAGAACCCGGCAGCGCCGACGCACGGTTTTAATGTCGCCGTTGAGGTATGCAGCCCGTGCCATGCCTCGGAGCGGCTGGCAAAAAAATATGGTTTTCGGTGGCGGCAGGTAAAATCCTTTTCGGAGAGCTATCATGGCCTCGCCCTTCGGGGTGGAAAATCCACTGTGGCCAACTGCGGAAGCTGCCACGGCGTGCACGACATCCTGCCCTCATCTGATCCGCGCTCGCGCATCAACCCGGCGAACTTGCAGGAAACATGCGGCGCCTGCCACCCCAACGCGACGGAAAACTTCGCGCGCGGCAGTATCCACTTTACCACCGAGCTGGCGGAAAACAAGCTGACCTACTTCGTGCGCATGTTCTATATTTTCCTCATCACGGTGACGATCGGCTTCATGTTCATCCACAACGGTCTCGACTTTGTGCACCGGGTCAGAATTTTGTACCGGAATAAATATCCCGATTTATTGCCACACCAGCGTTCTGTATAGAGGAGGCGACCGGGTATCCAGCTTACTCAGCAAATCGGGCCTGGCCGGAGTCTGAGAGATTCCGGTATTCTGCGAAACGTGAGGCTGTTTATCCGAAAACCGGCAGACCCGCCCTTTCAGGTCATTCGCAGGCAGGCCGTTCGACTGAATACTGATGGCTCTTGCTGGATTTCTGAATTTTCAGGCTATGGAGCTTCTCTTGGAAAAGGTAAGAGAAAAAAAGACTGGTCGCAAAGGCCAGAAACAGCGGCACACAAAACGCATGTACTACCTGCGCTGGACCCGCCACGAACGCATCCAGCACTGGCTGCTGGCCGGGTCGTTTATTGTGCTCGTTTTCTCAGGTTTTGCGCTGGAATATCCCGAATCGTGGTGGGCCTGGCCGTTCATAACTCTGGCGCCCGCGGTGGACCTGCGCGGCACCCTGCATCGCGCTGCTGCAACCCTGAACATCGCGCTGGCGCTTTATCATCTTCTCTGGCTGATCATCTCACCGCGCGGCCGCGGGCAATTCCGCTTCATGATTCTGCGCAAGCAGGATTTCCGCGACATGCTCAACATGTTGCGGTACAATCTGGGAAAAACCACCCAGCATCCCAGATTCGGCCATTTCACCTACTGGGAAAAATTCGAATACTGGGCGCTGATCTGGGGAACGATCATCATGGCAACGACCGGTCTGATGCTCTGGTTTGAAAACGCAACCCTGCGCCTGGTCCCGCTGAAGGTCATCGAGCTGGCCACTGTCATCCATCTGTATGAGGCCATTCTCGCCTCATTATCGATACTGGTCTGGCATTTCTATTTTGTGATTTTCAGCCCCGCTGTCTATCCGATGAATTTCAGCATGATCACCGGCTACCTTTCCCGCGAAGAGATGCTGGAAGAACACGAACTCGAGCTCTCATTTTACGAAAATACCGAACCGATTCCAACGAACGAACCACGGTGATACAATGAAAAAATCGCAACGCCCCCCAAAAAAGTATATCACCTCATTTTACAACACGATAAGCCTGATCGGCGCCTATATTGCAGCCGGCTCTTTCGGGGTGATCATCCTGCTGATTTTGATGGACGCCCTTTCTCCTCACGGCACACCTTATCTCGGCATCCTGACATGGATCATCATGCCCGTTTTCCTTGCCATCGGCCTGCTGCTCATCCCGCTGGGGATGTGGCGCGAACACGTCAAACGGCTGCATGGCAAAGGCACACGTACTTTACCCAAGCTTGACCTGAACGAACCCAGCCACCGGCGCAGTGCGTTCTTCTTCCTGGCAGTCACCTCGGTGCTCGCTCTGTTCACCGCGCTGGGAACCTATCGTGCCTTTGAATTCTCAGAATCCGTGACGTTTTGCGGCCAGGTGTGCCACACGGTGATGGAACCCGAGTTCGTCGCCTACAAGAGCAGCCCGCATGCGCGGGTAAAATGCGTCAGTTGCCACGTCGGCGAAGGGGCTGAGTGGTTTGTCCGTTCAAAGCTGTCTGGTGTGCGGCAGGTTTATTCTGTGCTGTTCAAAAAATACAGCCGCCCCATCCCGACCCCGATCACCAGCCTGCGCCCGGCCCGGGAAACCTGTGAGAAATGCCACTGGCCGGAAAAATTTTACGACAAAAAACAGACCGAGCGCGTTCACTACATGCCCGATGAAAACAACACCCGCTGGTACTATAACATGCTGATCAAAGTCGGTGGCACCGATCTGGTTACGGAACACAGCCTCGGTATTCACTGGCACATCAACAACAAAGTCGAATATATCGCCATCGACGACAAACGGCAGGTAGTGCCATGGGTACGGATCACCTACAAAGACGGCACCAGCCGTGTGTTCACATCCGAAGAAGAAACCGATGGTATCGATTTTGACAGCATGCCGAAACGGGTGATGGACTGCATGGATTGCCATAACCGGCCCTCACACATTTTCGAAGCGCCCCAGCTTGTGATCAACAAATTTCTCGAATCCGGCCAGATCGACAGATCGTTGCCCATGATCAAATCGACTCTGGTGGATCTTTTCGAAGATATCGAAGAGCTGGAAACAACCGCAGCAGCAGACAGCATGATCGAACAGACGGTGCGGGAGTTCTATGCGGAAGAATATCCGGAGATCAGCGAAACCCGTGCTGACAAAATCGAGCAGGCCATCGAAGTCGCCAAACGTATTTACAGACGGAACTATTTCCCGGCCATGAAGGCCAACTGGAAGGCGTATCCCAACGACATCGGCCATCTGACCTCTGTGGGCTGCTACCGCTGCCATGACGGCACGCACACATCCGATGATGGTGAAGTGATTTCCAACGACTGTAATCTGTGCCATGTGTTGATCGAGCAGGGCGATGGTGTTACAGTCAAGGAGCAGGACCTCAACGGTCTCGAATTCAAACACCCGGAAGATATCGATGAGGAGTGGCGCGAAACAGGCTGTTATGACTGCCACGGGGAGTAGAAGACTCGGTTCTTCCTCGAACCGTATGGCACAGACATGAGGAGCCTAAACCTTGCGAAGGCTGCGAGCCTTCGCAAGGTTCTGATCAAGGACTTACGAGAATTTTCATTCACTCCGCTTCCCATGCGTGAAGCGTGATTGCCCCCCTACGGGACAAAGCGACGCCGGCCGGCCGATGTGTCGTGCGTCGCACCCTCCTTTCCTGCCGGCGCTGAAAAAAACAGTTGCAGTTTCACGGCTTTTTCTGTATACCTGATGATCCGGCAGCCTCCTGCCCTGATTCCTGTTTAGAAGAAACCACGGTTTGTGTTTCCCCGATTTGTTGCTGACGCCCGCATGCGCTTCAACACTCCACACCCTTTGTGTCGAGTTCTCCGGCAGCACAAACTCTGACCAGAAACCCTGACCTATTGGAACCGCTTTTTATCTGCTGGTGAAAGACCGTACTCATGGAACTACCACCCGAATCACACCCTGCAGAGACACGCCGCGCAGAGCTCGCACTGCTCGGCGTCATCATAGCCTGGGGGATGAACTTTGCCGTCGTCAAAGGCGCCCTGACCGAATTTCTGCCTCTCTCGTTCAATGCAACCCGCTTTGCTATCGCTTCTGTTGCCCTGTGGCTCATCGCCAGCCTCAGAGGCATTGACCTGCGCGTTCCCCGTTCTCTGCTGCTCAAAATCGCGATCATCGGTGTGATGCAGACGACCCTGTACCAGATTCTGTTTATCGAAGGCATTGCGCGCACCACAG
>DRLW01000023.1 GCA_011375275.1 Bacteroidota bacterium | reverse complement strand
TGTGTTCTCTGGAAGTGGTCGAAGTAAATCCGGTTCTCGATATCCGCAACGAGACGGCAGAAATTGCGGTCGATCTCGTGCTCAGCGCTTTGGGAAAAAGAATACTCTGACATGAGCTGCCCGCGGATATCAGGGCTGCCGCGAACAGGTTCTTAACTGGCAGGGCGATGTCTTTTGTTTTCACCGCCAAGGCGCGAAGAGCGCGAAGAGAGCAGAAGAGTAAACAAAATCAGTACTAGCATTTCACCTTGTTTTTCTTCGCGGCCCTGGCGTCTTGGCGGTTCAAAAAAAGGACAGATGATAGTGAAACTCAACAGATAGAACGTATCCATCGTTTCTTGCATGAGGATGAAAAAATATAGCTTATCCCGTTCGTTATCTGGTTATCCACGTAACTCAGCAGGGTTGCATTTTTTCAACCAGACCGGGTGACAACAGCACGTGCCTGCCCCAGAACGGTCATTCCGGTTTCCCCGCAGGGGAAGACCGGAATCTCCCTGACTCAGGCACGTGGGCGAAAAGATGAGATTCCGGCACAGCGCTTCGCCTGGCCGGAATGACAGATGCCGGTATCTGAGCCAGGCCTGGTTTGCTGAGTTAACTGGATACCCGGACGTTCGTTAAGTTTGAATGGATATTTTATTTCTATCTGTTCGCGTTGTGTTTGGTTATTTCGTCCTCTCAGCTTTGGGCTGAAGCCGGGTTGCACCACGAAGGCCACGAAGCGCACGAAGAAAGCTGAAGTATCGAAAAAATCAGTACCAGCAGTTCCTTGCCTTTCTTCATGTTTTTCTTCGCGGCCATCGTGCACCTCGCGGTTTACAAAAAAAGCACAGATGATAGTGAAACGCAAAAGCCAGAACGTATCCACCGTTTCTGGTGTGAGAATGAAAAGCCATCAGATTATCCCATTCGTTGTTTTTGGGCCTGATGGCTCAGATTTGGTACAACAATCTCGTCTCATAAAACTTTTCATAGATCCCGGCTATCTGCACACAGCGCCACCATGTGTAAAAATCGGGTAACGGACAAAACAGGGATGCTGCACACCATGCTCAGGAAGAGTTTGCTCCTGCTTCTGTTGATCAATCCATCCATGCTGACGGCCCGTCAGGCCTCCGGCAGCCAGCCGCCTTTTGAATATCTGATCACAGTATTCAGTGATCGCGGCATGCACCTCATTCAGCCGGATTACGGCTACCTCACCCTTTCGCCTCCCGGAGCACATCTGCTGGCACAGATCGTGAAAACAGGCACCAGCGACCAGCCCCCCTGGCTGCTGACAGAAACCGACCTGCGCGAAAAGCAGCGGGTTTTATTTTATCAGTTTGAAAAAAACAGCCACTCCGAGGGGCCGAAACTGGCGTTCTGGTCACAGCCGTGGGATGCCAATTCTGATGGCGATGTGTATGACCCCGGCGACTGGCTCCCTGCTGCTGTGTGGCAACAACGGCGTCTGCCGCAGCCGGGCGGGCTGCAGTGGCATCCTGCAAATGTGCGTGCGGAAACCCTGCGTCCGGCTGTTGCAGCCTTCGATCATTCACCAGCAGGGGATCAGCTTGCCGGAGGGCGGTTGCATTTTACCGGCCCGAATGGTGCTGCTTATGCACATACCGATTCATCCGGGAAGGTTTCTGCGCATTTTGAAGCCATGCGCGGTCTCTGGCTGGCCGCAGACCTGCCGATCACGCCGTTTTTCGATGGCAGTGCACCGCTGCTGCGTGCTCAGCGGGAGCAGAATATCCGGCCATTCCAGAAGGCGATCATCACTCTTGCGCGCTGGCTCGACAGCGACCGCGATGGCCGGGTGCAGAAACGGGAAATCCGTCCTGTCAGAGACGCACGCAGCAAAAAGCCGGTGCAGTTTTTTGGCACGGTCGCAGTTGATATCCCCGGATGTGTGCGCTGCCATGCTTCTGAGCAGGCGAATGGAGAGCAGTATGGTCTGTGGAAAGCCGAGTTTACGTTCTGGAGTAAGTCCATCCCCGGGACCTCGGCGTATATGGCTAACCAGCGCGCTGCTGCTGTTTCGATTCTGGAGATTCATGACAGAAAGCATGGAACGGATTTTCTCGCCCGATACGATGCTGCCGACCGCTCCGGGGTTCTGCACACGCGCCTGGGCCGCTCTTCAGTTCTGTGTGCCGATTGTCATGGCAAGACAGCAGAACCGGTTGCTGTTTCTCTGCATAAAAGCCACCTGGGCGCGCTGCCGCGCGGGGATGTGTTTGGCCGGCCAGTGGATTGCCAGAGTTGCCATGCCGGCCATAAGCAGTCCGGCAGCCTGCTCGAGTATGCCCTGGATCAGGCCGGGCTATTCCGTGGCGGTGATATCCGCGAATACCGCGGCGGGCGTTTTCTCGGCCGGGATGTACATGCCAATCCTGCAGCGCAGCGGGTGCTGAAAACGCGTTCTCATCTCACAGCGATGGGAGAGTGGCTGAAAGCTAACGTCATGCTGGATGGCCGGGGCCTGTATTGCAGCAACTGCCACAATATGGCATCACAGCTTCTGGCGGTGAGTGATTCCCTGGAAGATGTACTCGAATTTAGCGGCCGGACACTGCGCGACAAGCCATTGCCCGAGCTCCTGGCCGGGTTGCGAAAGGCAGGCGGAGCAGAGTTCGATTCCTGGCAGGCACAACAGTTCTTCGATCCTCTTGTCAGCGATACCGCTGCTGTAGTGCTGCCCTGGCTGAATAAAACCGGGTTACTGAAAAGCCTGCCGCGTTGTGCAGACTGCCACCAGCCGCCGTTTGTGGAAAGCCTGGCCGGCATTTATCCTGAAGGTGGGAAAAAGGGCACGCTGGAGCGTATGAGTTTCAGCGCCGGGCATGCAGGCCTGGCCTGCAGCAGTTGTCACCAGAGTGCGCACGGGCAATACCCGGTAGCTGCCAGTGGCGTAGATCCTGTGACCCTCGAACAGGCTCGCTCACTGAATCCGGATGGCTCGCCCGGGCCGGTAACCTGCGCCGCTTGCCATGTAGTGGATTCCGAAGGTGTGCCACGGAGCCTGCCGCCCTCTGCCCTGGCCGCTTTCCCGGCGCAGAGCTATCCGACGCGTTATGAAAAAGCTGTGGCATGGGCGCATACCCGGCGCAGTGCAGAGGAAAAGGGAAAAGAGCAGCCCAG
>DRLW01000022.1 GCA_011375275.1 Bacteroidota bacterium | reverse complement strand
GGGCACGGGTTCGAGCAGAGCCAGGTGATACGTGGAAGAATCGATAGCTCCGGTCTGCAGCAGGCGGTGCAGCAGACGGTCGCGCTTCCGGCGCAAGAGGGCGGGAGATTTTTCCGGAGAAATCAGGCCGGGTGCATTCGGCAACACGGCCAAGGTTGCGGCCTCCGCCCATGAGAGCTGCCCGGGTGTCTTGCCGAAATAGCGCAGCGCAGCAGCCTGGTAGCCGATGATATTGCCGCCAAAAGGAGCATGGTTCAGCCAGGCGGCGAGGATCTCTTTTTTGGAATACAGCAGCTCGATTTTGACCGCCTGCGCGATTTCCAGCAGTTTGTTGACCGGTGTGCGCGCTTTCGGGCGGATCAGCCGCGCTACCTGCATGGTGAGAGTGCTCGCCCCGCTGACGATCTTCCCCTGTGAAATATTCTGCCACAGTGCCCGCACCAGCGCCACGGGATTCACACCGGGGTGGTAGTAAAAATACCGGTCTTCAAACAGCAGCAGCGCGCGTTCGAGCTTTTCGGGTGGCGGTTGCGTCCCCGGCGGCAGCAGCCATTGCTGGTTCTGGTTGAGAAAAACGCGCAAAATCTCACCGTCCGCGTCGAGAATCTGGGTGCTGTACTGGCGCTGGAACAGGGGGGAAGGCAGGGGGACGGCAAAGAACAGCAGCAGGGCACCGGCGAGAATAAAGAGTGCCCTGCGAGCTTTTGGGTTAGAGTGCAACATGGTGGTGACAATCGAAAAAATGCCTGTGATGAGGCCATGAATATGGTGCATCCCGGTGGCAGTCGCCGGAAACGAGCGAAATGGATTTCTGGGATGCACCGTCCTGATTTATGGTCGCGCTGTGCCTGCGGATCGCGTGTTTCATTGCCCCGGCATCCCGATGGGTGAACCGGGTGGGGCAGCGGTGAGGGGCGGGATGACGAACTCCCTCGGGTCTTCGATGAAACGCGTGATTTCCATTTCTACGAACTCATAATGCGTCCGCCACGCACGGTCTTTGGATGAGAACGGCGGTTTTTGCATATCGCGCAGAGCACGTGTTGCCAGAGCACGCGCCTGCGGCAGGGCTGAGTTATCAGCGGCAAGGTGCATCAGTTTATACAGCACGACAAAATTGACGCTGCGCTGCAGTTCGCCGGCATAGCCTTGCTGCGGTTTGCTGCGCCATGTCCTTTGCAGGAGCTGCTCGATCACCTCTTGTAATCCGGGCAGATTTTTATCCCGCGCGTGCTGGGCGATGAGCCGGGCGGCGCGCTGCGGGTGCAGCAGCAGGCCGGTGATCTGTTCAGCGGCTGCCTCGGCAGGAGAGAGGGGATCGAAGCCGATCAGCATTCTGTTGCGGAACAGCTCACGGCTGCGGGTGTAGCCGTATGTTCGCGGCGGCATGAGACCCAGCAGTTTGTCCGGCACGGCGAGCTGGCGGGGTTGCAACACATTCAGCAACGCCTCCAGTGCTGCACGCTGGCGGTCTGCTTCCAGGGCACGAACCGGAGTCTGCCCGTCGCCGCGAAGCGCATAGCGATAAACCAGACCACCGACGAGCTTTGCCGCTGCATCAGCCTGATAACGATGCAGCATGTAGATCGGCACCAGCACCTCCTCCAGACGACTCAGGGGCGTACCGGCCGGGATGACACGCTCGGAAAAGCGTTGCAGCGCAGCTTCGCGAACACGCATGATGCGCACGAGCTCGCTGGCTGCATCAGCGCCGTTATCCCACAGGTGTGCCTCATAGCTTGCGCCGCCGGCCGGTCGTGCATCGGCGTCGGAGAGAAAAAATACACCCTTTTCATAAGCCTTGCGCAGGATGGAGTTCAGCGCCTCGGTTTCATCTGTGCCGGGTGCAAAATCCTGATATCCCCATGTAATCGCGACTTTGTCCCATTCGCCGATACCGGTCGCGTAGGCATCGCTCAGGTCCGGCCGGCCCTGTTCATCGAGGGTGATGAGCGGATGCGGATAGTCCATCACCGAAGCACGGCCGTAGCTGCTGGCGGCATAGCTGTGCGCCAGCCCCAGAGTATGCCCGACCTCGTGTGCTGAAAGCTGGCGAATGCGTGCCAGCGCCATCTCCCGTGCCGGTTGCGTGTTCTCACCGTTATCCCCGTAGGGTGCTGTCAGCCCGGTGGCGATCATGAAATCCTGCCGAACGCGCAGGGAGCCGAGCAGCACATGGCCTTTGATAATTTCCCCGGTGCGCGGATCGCGGACGCTGGAGCCGTATGACCAGCCACGCGTGGAGCGATGCACCCAGTTGATGACGTTGTAGCGGACGTCCATCGGGTCGGCGCTGTCGGGCAGCACCTCGACACGAAAAGCGTCGATATATCCCGCTGCTTCAAAGGCCTGGTTCCACCATCCGGCTCCCTCGATCAGTGCCGAACGCACCGGCTCGGGCACGCCACTATCGACATAGTACACGATCGGTTCGACAGCCTCGCTTTTTTCGGCTGAGGGGTCTTTTTTGCGCAGCCTGTGCCGCGAGATGAATTGCCGCACGAGGGGCTGGTCGAAAGGCGTGGCATAGTCCTGATAGGTGATACCAAAGAACCCGGCGCGCGGATCAGCGGCGCGAGGTGTGTAGCCATCATCGGGAAGTTCGACAAAGGAGTGGTGCTGGCGCACGGTCAGGGCGGATGGGGTCGGTGCAATGCTGCGCACCTGAGCACCAGTCGCCGAGCCGGTGAAGGTCAGGGTGACTTCAAACTCGGAGTTTTTCGGGAAACTCCTGATGCGGGGCAGATAAAACGCCGAGCGTTTCGGGTCGAGCTTGTAGGTGCCCTGTTTGCGGCGTTTGAGTACGCCGATCACATCATGGGCATCGCGCAGAAAAAAATCGCTGGCCTCGACGAGCACGCGCGTGCCGCTCTGTGCTGCAACGCGGAATCCCCAGAGGACGGAGCGGGCAAAGGCATCCCGCACTGAGGCGACCTCGCTGGCGTTGCTGCTGCTGGCCCGATAGCGATAGTTCGGCTGTACCAGCAGGACCTTGGGCCCGATGCGTTCGAACAGAACGATACGGCTGTTGCCGAGCTGGTTGCGGTCGAGGCCGATGTCGTTTGAACCGAGTCCGGCGCTCAGGGAGTTGACGTAGAGAAACTCCTGCCCGAAGCGGTCGATCTCCAGCCAGATTTTGTCCTGGGCGGCATCGTAATAAAACGTGAAAAACCCTGTGAACCTCTGCATACCACGGGTCTTTTCAGCGATGTCCGGGAGTTTGCTGCCGGCAACAAGCGGCAGGGTGAGCACCATGCCGAGGAGAAACAGGCAGATTCTTTTCATAGCACTTTTCCTGATTTGATGAATTGAGAAATTGATGGCTCTTCTTCAAATTGTGTGGGTTGGGAAATTATCGTCTTGCAAATCCGGTTGGTGTTCAGGGTTTTAAAAATGATATTTGTCCTCGGTCTGATTTTGGGGATTGCCCCGGGTTAAATTGTAGGCGCCCTCGCGTATCGCGACATTTATGTCGCGTCTCAGCCTCCGCCTCAAGCCCCAGCCTGACGATGAGAACGTACCTCGCGACATGAATGTCGCGGTACAGCCTGGGCACACATGTCTCAGAGTGTGTAGTCGCCGGAAGCGAAAATGATCTCCTGCGAGCCGTCTGGATATTCCAGCATGATCTCATCGATGCTGATTGCAGGCTGCAGCGAAGGCAAGTACACATGGTCGATATGGATGACGTTGTCGGGATTGGAGAATGACGCCGGGCTGGTGACGCCGCCAAAATGTTCGCTGCGGCCAAAAGCGATGTGTGGGGCCAGCTTTTCATCCAGCAGAACGCTGCCCACAGCCGTGACGCCGAAAGGAGCCAGCACACCAAAACCGAGTTCAGCGATATTGCCGCGAGCCGGTTCTTCCAGCAGTCCCCGGCGTTTTTCTACCGCCAGATGACTCTCCCCGAGCACATCGACCGCATGGTTCTGTTTGACGACGTAGAAGACGACCTCATCGCCATATTGCACAGGTAGCAGGCCGTGGGTTCTGCTGGCGACGCCCTGCTGCTCTCCTTCGTACGGCACGATGTAGGCCTCGCCCGAGGGCAGGTTGCCAACCATGCCGGGTTCGCGCATCAAACCGCTCGATGCGTGCGCTGTGCGAAAACGTATGTCCGCCTGTAGCTGCACGTTGCGCTTTTCGGCTTGAAACAGAAACGTGGCTGTGACAGCACGGTCGAGGCGCTTTTTCAGTTCCATGACGCGTGTGTGCACTTCGTTGTAATCGAGGCGAAGAGCTGCGAGCATCTTTTCGTTAAAGGCCGGCATGGAGGCACCGCGGAAATTGAGTTCACGAGCGAGCATTTTCAGCGGAGCCGTCGCAGAAAGCTCGGTCAGTGCAATGACGATATCTGAGCCGGCCAGGACCTCGCGCAGCAGTTCCGGTGTGTTCTGCTGCCGGCCAGTGAGGCTGTTGCGGAAGATGTGGTCAGGCAGATCGGCATTGTTGCTGGCTGCATGCGGAAAACTGTACAGTTGGACGCGTTCGAAAAAAGCCGGTTCGCTGCGCAACAGCTCAGCCCAATGCTGTGCAAGATTGCGCCTGAACTGCCAGTCACTGTTATCCGGCAGGCTGGCATCGGGTAAATCGACCAGAAAAGTCAGCGTACGGTCCCCGGCGGTTATGCCAAAACAGCCCTGCAGAAGAGATTGTAGCTCGTTTTTATCCAATTGCTGTGCTGGTGCCATATTTTTTCTGTCCTATTCGGGAGGCGGAAGCAGGTCTTCTT
>DRLW01000021.1 GCA_011375275.1 Bacteroidota bacterium | reverse complement strand
CTCAGGCTCGCCGCAGTTTACTTTTGACCCGGAAGCAGACACCAGCAGCTCTCCTTTGAAGGGCTGGTCGATCTCCGTGACCGAGGTGACGGATGGTATCCGCTTCGAGGCGACGGCACCTGCTGGTGTTTATTACGAGCAGCCGGCCGGTCCGCCAGCAGAGCTTGCCCTGTTCAGCGGCTGGGTTGACAGCAGCGCGACCCCCGGCACGGCGATACCGATCCTTCTGACCGATGTCGTGTTGACCAAACACGGAGTTGCCGAGGCGCAGGATGATTCTGTGGCCCAGGATGGTGAGATCAAAGTAGAGGATGGCTTCGGCCCGCCGCCGGATGGAGAGGGTGACAAGGTTTTCGGATTTGTCGATATCGACAGCGCACCGGACTCTGTTTTTAACATCGATTTTGTCATTCTGCAGCCGATTCCTGCGGACTCACAACTGAGCCGGATCCGGGCTGAGTTTCGCGTCGTTCCGCCCTACGTTACATGGGATAGCAGCGGTCATAAACTGGCTGAACGCCTCGCGGGCTGGACGCTGGATGTTATGTCTGGTGCTGATTCTCTTGCCATCGATCTGCAGGCCCCGGCTGATTCTTCTCTCTCGCATGCAGCGCCCGGGGATGTTCTTTTCACCCTGGCCGGCCGGGTCGATGCATCAGCCCCTGCAGATGCTATGATCATGATCGAGCCGATGCGTGTATTCCTGACCCTGGCGGGAGCAGAGCGCGAGGAAGGCCCGGATATGGTGCGTCCGGGGAGAATCAAGCTCGGCGACGCCAGGGGCGAAGGGCCGCCTCCCCCGCCACCACCGCCCGTGGCAACCGGCGTGGAAGGCCGGAAAAACCTCGGCTTGTATGGTGGCCAGGTTCTCGATATGGCTTTTGATGAAGTCAACGGTATTGTTATCGCAGCAGTCGCTGCACCGCAGTCTGTTTTCATCTCCGCAGACAGCGGGCTGACCTGGATGCCGGCTTTTGAGACCGATTCGCTGGAATTTATCACCGGTAGCTCGGTGCGCGGATTTGGCGGCAGGGCGATGCAGGTCGAGTCTTCGGAAGGCTACAGCTATGCCCGAACCAGCCAGGAAGCCGGTACGCTGACCGGCAGCCAGGTTTCCGAAGATGGCATGAACTGGCGCACGCTGCTCGATCCCTATATGGCCGGCAATCTGCTGCGCGCCGAATTCGGCAACAGCATGAACCCGGGCCCGATGAATATCGCATCGCTGGCAGCGCGCGGCCCGCTGGCACTTGTGGGCGCAGGCGAGTATGTCTTTCGCACGACGGATGCCGGCAACACCTGGGATATCAGCCAGGTTCCGCCGGCCGGTGTTCCCGGTGAGGAGACCAGCGTCAAAGAGCTGGGCGTACGTGCGGATGACAGCACCGGAGCCAGCTTCTATGTCATCGTCGGTGCAGGGTTCAACCCGGGCGGTGGCGGCTTTTACCGTACGGAAGATGGCGAAACATTCACCCAGCTTTTCGTCACGTTGGGCAGTGATACAGCCGAAGCAGTGATGTCCCTTGCCGTGCACCCGGAAGCGGGTGATACGCTCTGGGTCTCTGCAGTTTCGCCGGCGAACCAGGCGATGAACGGTGTGTATCGCTCCTACGATGCCGGTGACACCTGGACGCGGGTTTATGAGCTGTCCGGTGCAGGCTTTCTCGCTCCCTCGGTAACCCTGTACCAGGACCCGGCATATCCCGGGCCGGATAATCTGCGCCTCTTCCTCGTCGGCGCGGATGAATATTCCGATGACCTCGGAGACTCCTGGCAGAAGTTTGTGCCGTTGAATGATCCGGCCTCCACACGTGTTTCCGCAGCCAACGCTGCCCTCGGCCATATCCCGGGGACGGATGTGTATTTCAGCCAGGGAGATGGCGCGCCGGCGCGATCGACTGATGGGCTCGAGGGTTCTTACGCATTTGTTCCGACCGGTATGGAAGGCATCACGATCTGGGATATCGCCCAGGTGCCGAATGAGATGGACAAGGTCTATCTGGCGACGAGTGTCGGTATCGCGTACACCTCAAAATTTACCGATACGACTCTGACCAGTACGGCAAAATGGGCACCGCCTTATGGCAACTATCCCATCAATCCGCCCAATGGCGGTAATACAGCCTTCACGGCGATCGCCATCGATCCAGAGAATACCAGCCATGTGGTTGCAGCCAATGGAAACGGTATTTTTGTGACGGAAAATGGCGGCTTTGATAATGAAGATTGGAGCGCAACGGCCTATGGCGCTGTCAGCGGGTTGGATGAACCTCTGTTCAAAAGCCAGGGCGGCCGCATCGGCCAGATCAGCTTTATCACCAGCGACAGCGTGATCGCAGCGGCCTATTGTGAGCGCACGTTGTATGGCGCTCTGCTGTTGAGCACGGACGGCGGCAAAACCTGGGCTGTGATGGCGCAGGCGGGTACATACAGCTACCGCACCGTGGTGGCAGCGTGGAATGCTGCGCAGGATTCTCTGGTGCTGTTTGCCGGCGGCGGTGGCGTGGTGAGAGGGCCTGCAGGGGTATCGGTGGATTCAGGTGCTGTGTTCAAATCTCTCGACTGGGGCGCCACCTGGACGCGGACAGCCCTGGCTCCGAACGGTACGTTCAATCCGGCGCCGTATCCGCTGCCAGTGAATGAGCTGGCCGTCAAGCAGGGAAGTCTGGATACCCTCTATCTCGCCTGTGGTGAAAACCTGAGCAACGCCATCGTGCGTTCATTTGACGGCGGTCATACGTTGGAATCGATCAGCATGGCAGCCATCGGGCCGCGCGAAGGCGCGTTTGAAGCTGTCGCGATCAACAAAAATAACGCAGACAGTGTCTATTTCGCAATCCGTCGTGATATCTTGGTCTATGACGCCGCTGCCGATACAGCCACGACCCTGTTCCGCGGCTATCCCGGTGAGCTGACCCATGCCTTGCTGTATGATGATCTGACCATGGGCTCGTCTTCGGGATTCTATGAAATAGAGGAAGAGCCGGCGGTGACAACCGGGGTGTCACAGGCAGGAGATAACCTGCCGCACAGCCTCGAGCTGGACCAGAACTATCCCAACCCGTTCAACCCATCGACGCGGATTCACTATACCCTGCCGATGGCAGCGAGAGTGAAACTGGCCATCTATAATGTCCTTGGCCAGCGCATCGAAGTCCTGATCGACTCCAGGCAGGATGCCGGCGGCTATGAAGTCTTGTGGCAGCCGCAAAGGCTGGCCAGCGGGGTGTATTTTTACAAACTGCGAGCCGAGTTTGAAAACGGCACGGTACAGACGATATCGAAAAAACTGATGCTGTTGCGGTAAGACAAACAGGGCTGGGGAGTTCTCATGGAGCGCCGGGTACTGGAAAGTGCCCGGCGTTTTTTTTGCGCGATTCCATGAATGAATTGCACCGGCTGGCTTTTCAGGGCCGGGTCACTATCGCGGCCGCATGATGGCAGGGGATCAGAGTGCGCCGAAGAGCAGATAGAGCAGAACACTCACAGCACCGACGCTGAGTGCGTACGGAAGCTGTGTGTTGACATGGTCGATATGGTCCGATGCTGAGGCCATGGAGGAGATGATCGTGGTGTCCGAAATGGGGGAGCAGTGATCGCCGAAAATTCCACCGCTGAGCACGGCTGCGATGGCCAGTGGCTCGGAGATGGCCAGGCTCTGAGCCATGGGGACGGCGATCGGGATCATGATCGCGAATGTGCCCCATGATGTGCCGGTAGAGAAGGCGATAAACCCGGCGATGACGAAGAGCAGGGCCGGAGCCAGCATCGGGTGCAGAAAGTTCGTTGCCAGGCCGGCGACAAAGGGCCCGGTTCCCAGCTCTTTGCAGGTATCGCCGATAGCAAAGGCCAGCACCATCAGCAGGGCGAGAGGGATAAGCCCGCCAAAGCCCTTGAAGAACAGTTCCGTGATCTCATGCAGTGAGAAGAGTTTTTGCCACATATACATGACGGCGGCCACGCTGGTGGCTGTGAGTACAGCCCAGAAAACCGAGGTAGAGCCGCTGCCGTTCATCATATTGCCATCGCCGGTGATGAACAGGCCGATGGGCATCATGATCACCATGACGGCCACCGGCAGAATGAAATTGACAGCCCGCTGCGGCAGGCCTTCTTTGGCACCCATGTTAGCGACTTCCCGGGCAATCAGTGGCTCGGCGCCGGGCCTGAGAACCTGTCCGAGCTCGCGGGCGCGTTTCTCAGCCGCTGCCATCGGGCCGAAGTCACGGCCGGTCCAGGCGATGTAGAATGTGAATGCAAGAGCCAGAAGCGCATAAAAATTGAACGGCATGGTGCTGACCAGCATGCTGACGCTGTTCTCATACCCCTGCTCCGCCAGCAGAGAGATGATGAACGCCCCCCACGCGTTCAGAGGGATGAGGATGCAGACCGGTGCTGAGGTGGAATCACAGAAATAGGCGAGTTTTTCGCGCGATATTTTCATGCGGTCGAAGACCGGCCGGCAGACAGCTCCGTTGACCAGCGCGGTGATCGATGACTCAACGAAGACGAGCACACCGATGCCCCAGGCCATCAGGCCGGCCTGGCGGCGTGTGGTGACCAGGTTGCGCCGGTTGATCCATTCGATGAAGCCCTGGACACCACCGGAGTGCTGGGTAAAGGCGATCAGCGCGCCGACGAGTGCGCTGAAGGCGATGACGCGTGTGTTGCCGGCATCCTGAAAGACAGCGATGCAGGCATCCAGAGCATCACGCAGGCCGATGAGGGGATTGCCACCAGCGAGAATTGTCCAGCCGATCCAGATACCGGCGAACAGGGAGAGGAAAACCTGTTTGGTATAGATGGCGAGTACGATGGCCAGTACCGGCGGCAGCAGTGAAAGCCAGCCGGAGGTGCCGCCTGCTTGTGTGGTTTCTGAGGTAAAAGCCATCAGCCCGCCGGCGATGCTGATGACAGTTGCCGTGGCCAGAAGGGTCGAAAGTCGTGCCGTTTTTCCCGAGCTCACTGGAGGTCTCCTGTTCAGATTCGGTTGCGGCGAGGAATAAGTCCAATTCCGGAGACTGGTACGAAACAGTCCAGGGGCAGGCGTCGCATGTCTGGCTGAATAAGAAATCCCGGAAGCCGCTTATTTCAAGATATCCATCCCAAGATAGGGACGCAACACTTTCGGGACGACCACAGTACCCTCATCGGTCTGGTAGTTTTCCAGGATGGCGATGATGGTGCGTGGCAGGGCCAGGCCGGAGGAGTTGAGCGTATGTACGTACTCAGGCTTTTCGCCCTGTTTGCGGCGGAAGCGGATATTCGCGCGCCGGGCCTGAAAGGCTTCGAAGTTGCTGCAGGACGAAACCTCGAGCCACTGGCCGACGCCGGCTGCCCAAACCTCGAGGTCATAGCACTTTGCCGCGCTGAAGCCGATGTCAGCCGTGCAGAGATTGAGCACGCGGTACGGCAGTTCGAGAGCCTGCAGGACGGCCTCGGCATTGCCTAACAGCTTTTCGTGTTCGTCGCGGCTGGTTTCCGGGGCAACGAATTTGACCATCTCCACCTTGTCGAACTGGTGCAGGCGCATCAACCCGCGGGTGTCTTTGCCATGTGCGCCAGCCTCGCGGCGGAAGCAGGGTGTGTACGCCGTATAGTAGATGGGCAGGTTGTCGCCCTGGAGCACTTCATTGGCCAGCAGGTTGGTCACCGGCACCTCGGCTGTCGGGATGAGAAAGAGATCATCCTCATCGACACGGTACAGGTCTTCCTCGAATTTCGGCAACTGCCCGGTGCCGAACATGGTCTGCCGGTTGACGACGAAGGGAGGAGAAATTTCGGTGTAGCCATGCTGTTCGGTGTGCAGATCGAGCATGAAATTGATCAGCGCACGCGCCAGCCGGGCGCCCTTACCGGTGAAGGTTACGAAAGAAGAACCGGCAACCTTGGCTCCGCGCCCGAAGTCGATCAGCCCGAGCTGTTCCGCGATATCCCAATGTGCTTTGGGCTCAAAGTCGAGCTCGGTTTTTTCTCCCCAGCTTTTGACGACGAGGTTATCCGCTTCGCTGTCGCCGACCGGAACGTCCTCCTGGGGAATGTTAGGCAGGCGTACCTGGAATTCGTACAGCTCCTGCTCCACCTGCCTGACGCTTTCATCAAGCGCTTTAATTTTTTCCCCGACCTCACGCATTTCGGCGATCTTCGCAGTGGCATCGCCTTTGTTTTTTTTGATGGCAGCAATCTCTTGCGAGACTTTGTTGCGCAGTGCTTTCAGGCGCTCGACCTCGCTGAGCAGGGAGCGGCGTTTCTCATCCAAAGGTTTAAAAACAGACAGGTCGATGGAGTCGTGGCGATCTTTGACCGCTTTCTCGATCCGATCGAAATTTTCGCGGATAAATTTCAAGTCAAACATGGCGCAAGTTCTTTATTATAGTGTGAGATACGGTGAGAAAAATTTTTGCAAAATAGGTAGAAGCATGATGAAATGCAAGTGAATCTTTATTCGCAGAGTGTGCGCGGAAAGGTGTTTGAAGGCAAGAAAAAAACACCCCTGCACAGGCCGGGCCTGTACAGGGGTGCGAGGAGAAGAGAAAGGGTTTATTCGCCGGTGCTGGTTTCTTTTTTCATCCAACGCCCGTGGAAGAAGCCGCGACCGCTGCCGGGCCGGCCTGTCTTCCAGACGGTTTTAAAGCTGCCCCGGGTGACGCGGTCTTGATCGACCCAGCGACCGTTGAACCAGCCATGATTTCTGCCCGCACCGCGGTATCCCCACTCACCGGCGAGCAGGCCGCCGAAGGAACCGTCGATGTTGATGTATTTACCGAAAGCGACCTTGACGCCACGCTTATTGGTGCCGAATGCTCCCTTAAGGTGGCCGGCGTTGGTGCCCATGCTGTTGATCCAGCGGCCTTTGAATTTACCGCGTCCGTTGCCATCGGTGATCCAATGACCGGAAAGGAAACCACCGGCAAAGGGGCGTACTTCCCGCGAGCGGCTGACGATGGAGACCTCATTGCCGAGCGCGTCAACTTCCTCGATGTACTCAGCAGAATCGAGTTCGGCAAAAGTAAACGTGCGCGACCAGGAACCCATACTCAGGGTCAGCGTGCCCTCGGCATCCGTGCTGTCATCATTGTCGATAACAGCCAGCAGGATTCCGTCATAGTGAACGGATACGATCGAAGTAAAATCGACACGCTGGCGGCTTTCGCGCGGCAGGTTCAGATGATCGCTGTCCTCGAACCGGATGGTTTTCAGCACAGCGAGAGTGCCTTTGTTCAGCTCAGCGAATCCGCTGAAATCCGTTTTTTCGCTGATGGTGGAGTCGCCCTCGAGCTGCCCCCATGTGACCCGTACGAAATATGCCGGAATCGTCTCGTCATCCATATCAGCTACGGTCTCGGCGTCGGTGGAGACCGGTTCGTTCACATCCTGATCTTCAGAAAAATCGTTGATCATCGCCGGATCACCGAAACCGGGGGCCTCATCGCTGGTATCGAGCCCGCCATATTCCATATCCAGATTGATCTCCTCTTCGATGGTGGTTTCCTGGTCCGGGGTAGCCGGGGTTTTGTCGCAAGCGGAAAAGCTCACGCCCAGCAACAGGGCGACAAACAGTGCAGGGATTTTGATGGTTTTCATGTCATTACTCTCCTTGAATGATAGATGGTCTGAAATTCACGACTCAGAACGTTTCCAGCTATCCCGCTGGCCTGTCGTTCAGCATGACTCAGCGAACAGGGCAGGATGGCATGTGTAACGTTTTTGTTTTTTCCCGCGGTCGCCGGCACCTAACGCAACGGCTGTGCCATGAAAAATACGCGAATAGTTATT
>DRLW01000020.1 GCA_011375275.1 Bacteroidota bacterium | reverse complement strand
GGCGAAAGAAAGCTGGCTTCGGTGCTCCCGTAGGTGCGTGGCTTAAGGGGCAGGCTAAGGAGTTGATGCGGGATTTATTATCTGAAGAGACTGTTCGCAAACGCGGGTTATTTAATCATGCTGCTGTAAATAATATGATTGATAATCATCTCTCAGGCAGGGAATATAACGCCAATCAAATCTGGCAATTGATGACCCTGGAATTGTGGCTGCAAACTTTTATCGATTAGCAGTGAAAATATTTTCTCATTTTTGCCTTCTACCCTAGGAAACACGCTCCGGGCCTGCGTGAAAATCCGTGAGGCCGGAGCCCGTAGTCGTCATTTAAGGCTGGGCCGGTTCAGGTGTGGTTCGTTCCGCTTCACCTGACGATTCCTGCGTAGAAATTTCATCATCAGAAACGACCTTCTCAGGCGGGCTTGTTTGGCGGAAATTTTTCTGCTCTGCAGGTTAAAATCGGTCAGTGGTACGAGTTCGCTTCCGGTGATATGGAGACTGTCTTGCCTCAGATTCTTATTTTTTGCACAGTCATTGTCCTGCTGATGTCTCCAGTGAAAAATTCTATTGATGTGCATCATTAAGTTTAATTTCGTATAAATTCAGCCGGATTACCCACACTACATTCTTTCCTCTATGCAACAACTCCTACAAAACTCCCGTTCCGGGCGATTTGCTGTCGTCGAGGCGCCTGTGCCGGCGTGTTTGCCCGATGGCGTGTTGGTGCAGACTGCTTATAGTCTGATCAGCGCCGGGACGGAGAAAACTTCCGTGGCCACGGCTCAGGCTTCGATGCTCGGCAAGGCTAAGGCGCGGCCGGATCTCGTGCGGCAGGTTGTCGGCCAGGTGCAACGACAGGGGCTTGTGGAAACCTATAAGCTGGTTCAGGACCGGCTCGATACGCCGTTGCAGTTGGGGTATTCCTGCGCTGGTACGGTTGTGCAGGTTGGCGAAAACATAACCACCCTCAAAGTAGGAGATCGCGTTGCCTGTGCCGGCGGCGGCTATGCCTCGCATGCGGAGATGAATTACATCCCGCTGAATTTGGCTGCAAAAATTCCCGCGTCTGTGCCGTTTCAGCACGCTGCATTTACTACCCTCGGTGCCATCGCCATGCAGGGTGTGCGCCAGTCCAACGTCACCCTGGGTGAGTGTGTCGCGGTGATCGGACTGGGCTTGTTGGGGCAGTTGACCGCGCAAATTCTCAAGGCTTCCGGATGTCATGTGATCGCTATCGATATCGCTGATTTTGTTCTCGATCTGGCCTCGCGCCGGTCTGCTGAAAGGAAGGACTGTGCCGTCGATCTGGCTTTGAACTCGCTGCAGGACGATGTGCCGGCACATGTTCAGGCATTCACTGAGGGAATTGGCGCGGACCGCGTCATCATAACCGCCGGCGCCAAAGACAGCGGCCCTTTGCTGCTCGCCGGTGAGATCATCCGCGACCGGGGCACGATCGTCGTCGTGGGGGCGGTGCCGGTAGAAATCCCGCGTTCGCCGTTTTACGAAAAAGAGGTCGAGCTGCGCTTTTCGCGCGCGTATGGCCCGGGGCGCTACGATCCGGAATATGAAGAAAAAGGGCGTGACTACCCCATCGGCTACGTGCGCTGGACGGAGCAGCGCAACATGGCTGCTTTTCTGCAGCTCCTGGCGCAGGATAAACTCGATCTGCAGCCGCTGATCACGCATGTTTTTACTTTGCAAAATGCGCCGGATGCGTACAAAATGATCCTCGAAAGGAGTGAGCCTTTTGTCGGCATTCTCATCGATTATCAGCACGATACCGGCACACAGACTGATGCACAAAACCACATTGTCATCAATCTCGCGAGCCGGCAACCGGCAGCGGGCAACAGGATAAATGTCGGTTTTATCGGGCTGGGAAAATTTGCCCAGACTTTTTTGCTGCCGGCGTTGCGTGATGCGCAGGACGTCTATTTGCAGACGGTGGTCAACGCTTCCGGAGTGAGTACTGCAGCGGCGATGCAAAAAAATGGTTTTGCACAGTCCGCGACTGATGCGGATAGCATTTTTTCTGATGCGCAGATCGATACGGTTTTTATCGCCTCGCGCCACGACTCACATGCGGCGTACGTCATGCGGGCCCTGCAAACAGGTAAAAATGTTTTTGCGGAAAAACCACTCTGTCTGACCCGCGCCGAGCTCGATGAAATCAGAACCCTTTATCATGAAACACAGCGTGCATCCGGTAGCACCAATGGCGTGCATGCGCAACTGCCGCGTTCCGGCGGCGGGATACCACGGCTCATGCTGGGGTACAACCGCCGTTTTGCGCCACTGAGTGTGACGCTGCAGCGGGCGATGCAGAAACGGGTTCGGCCGCTCTCGATGCTGTACCGCGTGAACGCGGGCATGATTCCGGTGACGCACTGGATTCAGGATCAGGAGACCGGCGGCGGGCGTATTCTCGGCGAGGTGTGCCATTTCATCGATTACGCTATTTTTCTTACCGGCTCGCGCATCGAGAGGGTTTTCGCACACAGCGCGCGATATGGACAAAAGGATATTCCGGACGCCGATTCGGTGCATATCCAGCTCGGTTTTGCCGACGGCTCCATCGCAACGATTCAGTATCTGTGCGACGGGGCCAGGTCGGTGAGCAAGGAGTGGATCGAGGTGACGGCTGATGGGCAGACGTGGCAGATCGATGATTTTGCCAGAGGATGGCACTGGACGACACGCAAAAAAAAGATGCCCGGCAGCGGCAGGCAAAACAAAGGACACGCTGATGAAGTGCGTGCTTTTCTCGCGAGTCTGAAAAACAACGCCCCTGCGCCGATACCGGCCGAAGATATTTTTCACGGAATGGACGTCACGTTTGCCGTGCTGGAGTCCCTGCGAACCGGCACAGCTTTACCACCCGAAAAAATCCCCCTTTGAAGGG
>DRLW01000019.1 GCA_011375275.1 Bacteroidota bacterium | reverse complement strand
GCCCGCGCAGGCGGCGGCCGCATGCGCGTGGAGTTCGATCCTTTTGTCGCCCCGGAGGGCAGGCGTATTCCCAAAGCGACACCGATGAAAAACGTGCTCGCCATTCTCCCCGGCAGCGATGCAGATGATGACCGGGTCATCATCGTCAGCGGCCACTATGATTCGCGCGCTTCTGATGCCATGGACGCCACCTCTTTTGCCCCGGGCGCGGCTGATGATGCTTCGGGCACGGCTGTAACCATGGAGCTGGCACGGGTTATGGCTGGCCGGCAGTTCCCGCTCACCATCATTTTTGCTGCGGTTGCCGCCGAGGAGCAGGGTTTGCTCGGCTCCGCCCATCTGGCCGAACGCGCGCACAGGGAAGGCTGGAATCTCATCGCCATGATCACCAATGATATCGTCGGCAACACCCACAGCAGCGGTACGGATATCCGCAACAACCGGCAGATGCGCGTTTTCAGCGAGGGGGTGCCGCAAAAGATGCTGCGTGATCTCGTGCAGGCCGACAGCCTTTCCACCATGCGCCGTGCAGCGCGTGCCCTCAGCCGCTACCTCGCTACGACCGGAGAAAATGACAGCCCCTCGCGCCAGTTCGCCCGCTATATCAAGGAAGTCGGCGAACGCTATGTCGATCAGTTCAGGATCGAGCTTATCTACCGGCGCGATCGTTTTCTGCGCGGGGGTGATCATACGCCGTTCAACCGCCTCGGCTTCAGGGCCGTGCGTCTGACCGAGATGAACGAATTTTACCCGCGGCAACATCAGGACGTGCGCCATGAAAATGGTACAGCCTTTGGCGATGTCGCGGATGCGGTCGATTATGGCTTTGTCGCACGCGTGGCCAGGGTCAACCTCGCCACACTGGCTAATCTGGCACTGGCGCCATCGATACCAGAGAACCCCGGTATCGTCGTCAGCCGGCTGACCAATGATACTACGCTGCGCTGGAACAAACCCGCCCATGGGCAGGTTCATGGCTACTACGTGCTGATCCGCGAAACCAATGCGCCCACATGGCAGAAAAAAATCTTCGTTTCCGGCGTTACTGAGGTGACTCTTCCCTATTCAAAGGATAATTTTCTTTTTGCTGTGCAGGCAGTAGGGCCAGAGGGGTTCGAGAGCCTGCCGGTGGTTCCGCAGGTGGTGCGCTGAAACGCGCCGGATTGCGTGCAACAGGAAAAATTATGGAGGCAGAATGAAGAAAATCATCGCATTTGTCGTGGTGCTCGCCGGTTTCTCCGGCCACAATCTGGTCGCACAGATTTCCGTGAGCAAAGGGGTGCGCGTCGGTCTGAATAACTCAACCTATACCACCTCAAACTCGCCTGTGAGTTACGATGCCAAATCAGGATTTCTCATCGGTGGTTTTCTGGGGCTGGAAATCCTCGGCCCGCTGGACGCAGAAGTCGAAGTGCTGATGACGCAGAAGGGAGCGAAGTATAGTCTCCCCGGCAACGGCACCACACAGAGTTTTCAGCACAACCTGACCTATCTGGAAGTACCGGTCACTGCCAAGCTCTCGCTGCCGTTGTTGCCTTTTCTGTCCTGGTACCTCAGAGCCGGGCCGACCTTTGCCCTGAAACTGGGCGAATCGTTCAACGTCGATGGGCAGGACTCCGGTGGCACGGATGAAATAGCAAAAAATTCCGATTCCGGTTTCGTCGTTGGGCTTGGGCTGAAGTTTTCGCCTGTCATCGCTCAGTTCACCGTCGGCGTGCGCTACACGGCCGGGCTGAATTCCCTGCTCGATACCGACGATACGGTTGAACTGAAAAATCGGGTTTTCTCTCTCGTCGCCGGGGTCGGGTTTTAGCGGTCGGGTCGATCTGACCTTGCAGTACAGGCCGGCACAAAAGTCGTTTGCGTTCGTAATGGCACGCCACTACTCCGCATCGGCCTGCACAGGCAGGCCCTCGAGCTGCATGATCTTCAGAGCGTTGGTGGTTGGGCATGGGCCGGGCCGCAGGGTGTAATCAAAAACCATGCGGCCGTCGCGCACGTGTTCACGGAAGTGGTAGTTGAGAATGCTGTCTGTGTCATCGGCCAGGTGTACGAGCTCGAGGTCATGGGTAGAAACCAGGCCAAGGGCACGTTTGTCGAGCAGGGCGCGCAGATACGCCCGGCTGCCGATCAGCCGTTCACGGTTGTTGGTGCCGCGGAAGATTTCATCGATGAGAAAAAAGACCGGTGCTTCATCCCTGCGCTCCATGGCATCGAGGATGGACTTCAGCCGTCGCACTTCGGCATAGAAGTAGGAAAACCCATCGCTGATCGAATCGCTGATTTTGATGCATGAATGGAGGCGGAGGGGTGACAGCCTGAAGCTGCTGGCGAGCACGGTTGTCCCCGCCCGGGCCAGCACCATGTTGCAGCCGATGGTCTTGAGAAAGGTGCTCTTGCCCGCCATGTTCGAACCTGTGATAATCACCACTTTGCCCGCTCCCCTGAGCTCGAAATCATTGTTGACTCGCTCTTGCGCATGGATCAGCGGATGCCCGAGTTGCCTGGCCACCAGTCCGGCGCTTTGAGGGGCATCCCTGGTTTCGAGTTCCGGATAAACGCTGTCCGGATTCAGCCAGGCAAAGGCGGCAAGTGAACTCAGAGCTTCGACCTTTTGCAGCACCTCAAGCCATGCCGGCAGCACTTCCCGGAGCCTGCTGCGGAAACGCTGTAACAGCAGCGCGCACAAATAATCCCACGGTAAAATGAGATTCAGCACCAGCCCCATGACAGGGTTCATGCGCAGTCCGATCGCGGCTCCGAGCAGGCGGATGGCATGCAACTGGCGTGAGGGCATGCTCGTGCAGGCGGT
>DRLW01000018.1 GCA_011375275.1 Bacteroidota bacterium | reverse complement strand
TATCGACCGCAATCTGATCCTCGGTAAATTGGTCGATACCCACTACACGCGCAACGACTATGAGTTCGACCGCGGTACCTTTCGCGTGCGCGGTGATGTCATCGAAGTGATGCCGGCTTATGACCGCGAGGCGATTCGGATCGAGATGTTCGGCAATGAGATCGAGGCAATATCGCGTATTAACGTCGTCACCGGCGAAATACTGGAAAAGATGGAGCGCGCAGCCATCTATCCTGCGAAACATTTTGTCACATCCCGGCCGCGGCTGGAAGTCGCTGTAAAAGAAATAGAGAAAGAGCTCGAGGAACGGCTTGAGTACTTTCGCCGCAAGGGCAAGCTGCTCGAAGCGCAACGTCTGGAAATGCGCACGCGGTATGATATCGAAATGTTGCAGGAACTCGGCTACTGCAGCGGGGTGGAAAATTATTCCCGCCACCTCACCAACCGCCAGGCAGGTGAACGCCCTTACACACTGATCGATTATTTTCCGAAAGATTTCCTCTGCATTATCGATGAATCGCACGCGACCATTCCGCAGATCAACGGCATGTACCACGGCGATCGTTCACGCAAGGAAACACTGGTGGAATTTGGCTTCAGGTTGCCCTGTGCTCTCGATAACCGGCCTTTGCGTTTTGAAGAGTTCGACGAGCTGGTGCCGCAGAAAATTTGTGTTTCTGCCACGCCGGCAGATTTTGAAATCGAAAAAAGCCAGGGTGTGGTCGTCGAGCAGGTCATCCGGCCGACGGGTCTGATGGACCCGGAGATCGAGGTGCGGCCGGTGAAAGGGCAAATAGACGATCTGCTCGCGGAAATCCGCCGGCGCGTGGCGGCAAAGCAGCGTGTGCTCGTGCTGACTCTGACCAAGCGGATGGCCGAAGACCTGACAGACTATCTTGCGGATGTTGCTGTGCGCGTGCGTTATATTCATTCTGAAATCGACGCCCTCGACCGCATGGAGATTTTGCGGGATCTCAGGCTGGCGGAGTACGATGTTCTGGTGGGTATCAACCTGCTGCGCGAAGGCCTGGACATGCCGGAAGTCTCGCTGGTTGCTATCCTCGATGCAGACAAGGAAGGCTACTTGCGCAGCGAACGCAGCCTGATGCAGATTGCCGGCAGGGCGGCGCGGAATGCAGACGGCAAGGTTATCTTTTATGCGGATAACATCACCGGATCGATGCAGAAGACCATGGATGAGACCGCACGCCGCCGGAAGATACAGGCAGAGTACAATGAAAAGCATGGCATCACGCCGACAACGCTGTACAAAACGGTCGAGGAAGTGATGCAATCGACCCGGGTAGCGGACGTACGCAGTGATAGCTATAATAAGGATAAACGGGAAGATTTTCAGGTGTCGGAATCAGAGTGGAAAAAACTGACACCATTTGAGCGGGAAGAAAAACTCGATATGCTCGAAAAGCAGATGATACGTGCATCCCAGGAACTGGAATTTGAAAAGGCAGCAGCGATTCGGGACGAAATCGATAGACTCAAAGCAGGAAAAAAGCGAGGCGGTTCGAGGTACAGTAAATATAATCGCTGAGCGTACGGTCTTTTCAAATGAACAGGATGTGGGTTTTATGAAAATTTTTGTCATCGGGGGTGGGGCACGCGAGCACGCCCTGGTCTGGAAAATCAAGCAAAGTCCCTTAGTCGAAAAAATCTGGTGTGCGCCGGGCAATCCGGGCATCGCGCAGCTCGCAGAATGTGTCGATATCGCTGCGGATGATATCCCTGCCCTGCTGAAGTTTGCAAAAGAACAGGCCATCGATCTGACTGTCCCGGGGCCGGAAGCTCCGCTGGTCAAAGGGCTGGCTGATGAATTTGAGGCGCACGGTCTTTCTGTTTTCGGGCCGAGTATGGATGCGGCAGAGCTGGAGGGGTCGAAGTCTTTTGCCAAGTATTTCATGGATAAATACAAAATCCCCACCGCAGACTGCATCGTTTTTCAGGATTATGACGAAGCGCTGGAGTATGTGCGCCAGGCCGATTACCCCTGCGTCGTCAAGGCTGACGGGCTGGCGGCAGGCAAAGGAGTTGTGGTCGCGCACAGCGTGCAGGAAGCTGAAGAAGCCCTGCAGCGCATGATGGTCAGCAAAGAGTTCGGCGAAGCAGGTGGTAAAGTTGTGATCGAGGAGTTTCTCGAGGGCGAGGAAGTCTCGGTTTTCGCTGTCAGTGATGGCGATAACTTCGTCATGCTGGTACCGGCGCAGGATCACAAGGCGGTTTATGACAACGACGAGGGGCCGAATACCGGCGGAATGGGCGCCTACGCGCCAGCGCCGCTGATGAACCGCGATCTGCTGAAAAGTGTCAAACGCGAGATCGTCGAGCCGTCGATCCGGGGCATGAGTTTGGAAAACAGGCCGTATATCGGTGTGCTTTATGTCGGGCTGATGATCACCCCGAAGGGCGCGAAAGTGCTGGAATATAATTGCCGTTTCGGAGACCCGGAGACGCAGGTGGTGCTGCCCCTGCTGGCCTCAGACCTGGTGGATTTGATGCAGAAAGCAGTGACCCGGCAGATCATCGATTACCAGGTTGAGCTGCGGAAAAAGTGGGCGTTGACAGTGGTCGTCGCATCAGGCGGCTACCCCGGAACCTATGAGACCGGAAAAAAAATCAGCGGTTTGGATGAAATCAACGATCCTGATATCATTGTTTTTCACAGCGGGACGAAAATGAGTGATGAGGGTGTGGTGACCTCGGGTGGCCGGGTAATATCGGTCACGGCGCTGCATGAAGATTTGCGGACAGCGCGCGAAAAGGTGTATGCTACCGTGCAGAAAATCACTTTTGACGGCGCACACTATCGCAAAGATATCGGTTACAAGGCCTTTCGTCATTTGCGTTGATTGGTGGGTATGTTTTTTAATTTTCCGGCAAGGCAACGCCATGCATGCTGAGGCGTTATGGCACGGAAAGGCATGCTGAAACACACGGATAACTCAACTCAGGAAGGATGCAACTATGAAAATTCTCGTGACCGGCGGAGCCGGTTTCATCGGATCACACCTCGTCGATGCTTTTATCGATCAGGGACATGAAGTCAGCATTATCGACAATCTCATCACCGGACGCAGAGAAAATATCAACCCGCAGGCCACTTTTCACGAGCTCGATATCTGCGATGAGGGTGTCGCCGACATTTTTGCGCAGAACCGTTTCGACGTGCTGGTTCACCAGGCTGCGCAGATGGATGTCCGGCGTTCTGTGGAAGACCCGCGCTACGATGCGGATGTCAATATCATGGGTACGTTGAACCTGCTGCAGGCGGCTGCGGCCACGGGTGTGAAGCGGATTTTGTTCGCCAGCACCGGCGGTGCGATTTATGGCGAGCAAATTGAATTTCCTGCCGGAGAGGAGCATCCGGCCTGGCCGGAATCGCCGTATGGCATAACCAAGCTGTCCTGCGAGCGATACATCCATTTTTTTGCAAAGAATAATGACATGAGTTATATGTTGCTGCGCTATGCCAATGTGTACGGGCCGCGGCAAAACCCGCATGGTGAGGCCGGAGTGGTGGCTATTTTCAGCAAAATGTTGCTCGCCGGCCAACATCCGGTGATCAACGGCGACGGATTGCAGACCCGGGATTTCGTCTATGTCGGTGATGTTGTGCGCGCCAATGTGCTGGCGTTGGAACACGAGGGCAGCGATTATGTCAATATCGGTACAGGCATCGAGACCAACGTCAACGATATTTTTCGAATTTTGAATGAAGCCACTGGTGCACATGCTGAAGAGAAGCATGGGCCAGCCAAACCGGGCGAGCAGATGCGCAGTGTGCTTTCCTATGATAAAGCACAAAGAGTGCTCGGCTGGCAGCCTGAAGTGGACCTGAAGCAGGGGCTGGAGGAAACCGTGGCCTTTTTTCGGGAGTTGGATGCTGTAGCGGTTTGAGTCTGAACCGGCATGCGGAGCGGCTCCGTGTATTCCTCCGGCTACGCAGCAGTCAGTACCAAAGCACCATCAGCACAACATTCGGTCTGTGCACTCTGAACGGCCTTTCTGAAACTCTCCCCACGCACAGATGAATTTGTATCATAATCAGCTTCAGACAAACCGCATCAACCATTTCGACTGATGCGATCCCGTATCATCGGGGTATCCAGTTAACTCAGCTAACCGTGCCTGGCCCGGATGCGGCATCTGTCATTCCGGCCAGGCGCAGCGCAGTGCCGGAATCTCATCTTTTCCGGCACGTGCCTGGGTTTGTGAGATTCCGGCTCTGCGGAGAAACCGGAATGACCGTTTTTGTGTATGCACGTGCTGTTGTCAGGCGGTCCGGCTGAAAAGATGCAACCGTGCTGTGTTAAGTGGATAACCAGGCTCGTATCATGCAAAAGCGCTTTTCGTGCAGAGCGGGCTTGTGCACGAGTGGTCGCTTCGCGCAAGACATGTCGGAATGAGTGAAAAATTTCCAGATAACTGAATTGATCAGGTTACGTGAGTGAGTGACATTGGAAACCCTCGTCAAAAGAATTGAGGACAACAAGCTCGAAGAAACGCGCCGGAACCTCGGGCTGGTGGGCAGCTCCCATGCGCTGGAGCAGGTGATGAAGACGGTCGAGCTGGTGGCGCCGACCGATATTTCCGTACTCATCACCGGCGAAAGCGGCACGGGCAAAGAGCTGATCGCGCAGGCGATTCACGAGATGAGCAAACGCAGCAGCAACCCTTTTGTCGTGGTCAATGCCGGCGCTATCCCGGAAGGCATTATGGAATCCGAGCTTTTTGGCCATGAAAAGGGCGCTTTTACCGGTGCGGTTGCGGCCCGGAAAGGCTACTTCGAGCTGGCAGATGGCGGCACGCTTTTTCTCGACGAGATCGGCGAGATGCCGCTGGACACACAGGTCCGGTTGCTGCGCATCCTCGAAGGTCGGGAGTTCATCCG
>DRLW01000017.1 GCA_011375275.1 Bacteroidota bacterium | reverse complement strand
TCCCGGCGAAAAACTGGAAATCTGCATCATCGATGACCGCTCGCAGGACCGCAGCCGGGAGATACTGCGCCGCGCCCAGGCGGAAAACCCGCGCCTCACCGTGCTGCACATCGATGATCTCATCCCTGACACAGCACCGAAAAAACGCGCCATCAGCATGGGAATCGCGGCAACGCGCGGAGAAATCATCCTGCTCACCGATGCGGACTGCACACCGCCCTCCACGTGGGTGCGTGCCATGGCAGCGCACTACCGCGATCACCGCACCGTGATGGTGCCCGGCTACAGCAGCTACCGTTTCGACCGCCCTGCACCTGCGCTCATACGCGGCATGCTCGCGTTGGAATATTTCACACATTCGGCCCTGGCAGCGGCGAGCACGCCCCTGCACCACCCCATCACCGCCTGCGGCTGCAACCTGAGTTATCGCCGCAGCACATGGGAGCAGGTGGGGGGCTTTGGTGAGCTGAACCAATGGATTTCCGGCGATGATGATCTGTTCGTGCACAAGGTTGCGCAGCGCTACCCCGGCAGGTTTTCCTATGCATTTTCCGCTGAGGCCCGCGTGCCCCAGGCCGCGCCCAAGACCTTTCGCCAGTTCTGGAATCAGCGCATCCGCTATGCCAGCAAATCGCGACAATACCAGCCGGGGCTGATCGCCGGGCTGGTCGCGGTGTATTTTGTCAACGTCTTTGTTTTTCTCGGCAGCCTGTCTTTTATGCTGTCGCCGCAGCTCGCTGCCGGGGCCGGAATAGCCTGGCTGCTCAAGGCCGGTGGTGAGTGGCTGTTTTTGCGCCGTGTCACGCGCGCCTGCGGCGAGGAGCATCTGCTGCGCTGGTTTCTGCCGGCCCAGCTCGTGCATCCGCTCTATGTCATCGTCTTCGGTTGTCTCGGCCTGTTTGCGCGTTTTCAGTGGAAAGAGGATAATTATGAGAAAAAGACCAAGCCGGAATTGACTTATTCATGAATACCGAGCCATACCTGATCATCACCTCGCTGACCGTTTTATTCTACAGTCTGATCACCATCGCGCTCGTGTGGGGGCTGAACAGAGGCAGGCGGCGGCCGCGCATCCAGCGCACCGAGCCGCTGGTGAGCGTGCTGGTTGCCGTGCGCAACGAGCAGGAGAATATCATCCCGCTGCTCACCAACCTGACGCAACTGGACTACCCCGCGCACAAGCTGCAGATTCTCATCGTCGATGATAAATCCACCGACCGCACCGTGGATATCGTCGCAACGTTTCAGCGCAGCCATGAAAACGTACAGCTCGTGCGCACACTGCAGACTTCGACCACGCTGAACGGCAAAGCCAATGCTCTGCAGCAGGCCATGCCTCACGCAACCGGTGAGATCATCTTTCTCACCGACGCCGACTGCCAGGTCCCGCAAAACTGGATCCGCAGCCATCTGAGCTGGTACTATGGCCGGGTTGGCATGGTCGGTGGTTTTACGCTGCTCTCGCGTCGCGGCCAGGAACTCGATACTTTCAGCAGGCTGCAGGCGACCGACTGGCTTTACCTGCTCGCAGCAGGCGCCGGGGCTGCCGGGCTTCGCCGGCCGCTGAGTGTCTTCGGCAACAACCTCAGCATGCGCAAAAAAGCCTTCCTCGATGTCAACGGCTATGCGGGTGCCGGCTTCAGCCTGATCGAAGACTTTGCCCTGATGCGTACCATGGTCCAGCGCGGCTGGCGGGTACTGCTGCCGGCAGACCCGGCCCTGGTCGTACAGAGCGCCCCGGAAAAAGACTGGCAGACCTTCCTGCAACAGCGCAAACGCTGGGCGATCGGCGGCAGGCAGGTTTCTTTTTTAGCACGAATTTTTCTCGCCGTGGCCGTGGCCGGGCGTTTCATCCCCCTGCTGCCGCTGATTTTCGGCAACATCCCCGCCGCCGGCGCAGCCCTCGCTGCTGTGTTTCTGTGCGATTATCTCTTGCTGCACAAAGCAGCCGGCAGTCTGCACCGGCAGGATATGCTGGCCAATTTCTTCAGCTACGAACTATTCACATTTGCCTCCAGCCTGATTTTCGGGCCGGTGCTGCTTTTCGCCAACTCGGTTGCGTGGAAAGGGCGCGTGTACAAAAGCACGGCGATGGTGGAGTAAATAGAATCATGCAGACATGCGAATGGCTGTTGAACTCTGGTTATCCACATAACTCGGCACGGTTGCATTTTTTCAACCAGACCGCTTGACAACAGCACATGCTTACCCCAGAACCGTCATTCCGGTTTCCCCGCAGGGGAAGACCGGAATCTCCCAGGCTCAGGCACGTGCCAGGAAAAGATGAGACCCCGGCACTGCGCTTCGCTTGGCCGGAATGACACATGCCGGTATCTGATCCGGACACGGTTTGCTGAGAGAACTGGATATCCGGACTGTTGAACATAAAAAAAGGATAACACACATGCGTTTGCAGAACAAGACAGCGATCATAACCGGGGGCGCAGCCGGAATCGGTGCGGCCACGACAGCAACGTTTGTGCGCGAGGGTGCACACGTCATCATCTGGGATGTGGATGAGCAGCGAGGCCGCGAGATGGAAGAAAAGCACGGCAATGTTCAGTTCCAGCACGTCGATGTCACCGATCGCAGCAGCATCGCGCAGGCGCTGGCCGCGGCACGGGCACAGCATCCGCGCATCGACATACTGATCAACAACGCCGGCATCACCCGGGATGCCACGCTGGTAAAAATGGAAGAACCAGCATGGGATGCGGTCATCGATATCAATCTCAAGGGAGTGTTCAATTGTGCCCAGGCTGTAGCCCCTGAGATGGTAGCGCAGGGAAGCGGTGTGATCCTCAATGCCGCATCTGTGGTGGGCTTGTATGGAAATTTCGGCCAGAGCAACTACGTGGCCAGCAAAGCCGGCGTCATCGGGCTGACCAAAGTCTGGGCGCGGGAACTCGGCCCAAAAGGTGTGCGGGTCAATGCCGTAGCCCCGGGGTTCATCGCCACGGACATGGTCGGGACCATTCCTGAAAAAGTTATCGCGGCCATTCGGGCAAAAACGCCTCTGGCTCGACTCGGTGAAGCCCGGGACATCGCCAACGCGTACCTGTTTCTCGCCTCAGACGAGGCCGCGTTCATCAACGGCACAACCCTCAGCGTGGATGGCGGGCTGGTAGCCTGACAGCAGATACTGATAATTGAATATCTCAATCCATTCAAACAGCCTTGCATGC
>DRLW01000016.1 GCA_011375275.1 Bacteroidota bacterium | reverse complement strand
TGCCAGGATGCTGTTCCGGCGTGCCGGCGCGCCTTTATCTGCAACGATGCGCTGCACGACACCGGCTTCTTCTGCGCTGATTGTGGTCGCGATGTCCGCTTCTATGACACCGGGTGCTTCGATGAACTCCTCGAACTCGCCAGCCTGCAGGGCGATGACTTCGACGCGTGTCGCATTCCTGGCTTCCTGATCCCGGGAAAGGTCGAGATCATCTGCGCGCGAGTTGTCGCCGCAGCCGCTGAGCCATGCCGCTGCACCAGCGCTGAGCATTAGAGTTGTGAGTGTTTTGAAAAGAGAATTCTTTTTCATGCTGTTTTCCTGCTCATTGAAAGTGATGCCTGTCGTCCTGCAAAGACTCAGAGCACGCCGAGGGCCCGGTCCAGATTGACCCGGGCGATGAGATAGTTATAAACAGACTGGTAGTAATTCGTCTGCGCCTGGTTGAGTGCCAGCCGTGAATCGTCGAGGTCGAGCAAGGTTGCCTGGCCCTCACGGTAGCGCAGCTCGGCCAGCTCCAGGGCCCGCCGTGCCTGAGTGATGTTGCCCTGTTGCGCTTCGATGGTCTTGCGCGCTTCCTCAACGCTGTACAACAGCGATTTTACCTGCACCTGAATCTCTTCCCTGATTTTTTGCAGAGTATAAACCGCCGTCCGGTGCTCGGCTCGCGCTTTGTCCATGCGCGCATAGGTGCGCATGCCGTCGAAAATCGGAATGGTGAGCTGCAAGCCCGCGCTCAGGCTTTTGACAAAGCCCTGATCACCAAAATCCGACCGGTCACTCTGTGCCTGGGATTGCCACGTGCCGATCAGGTTGAGGGAGGGCAGAATGTCGGCGCGGATGATGCCGATGTTGAGCTGCCGCATCCGTACTTCGAGCTGCATCTGCCGCAGCTCCGGTCTTTGGGCCTCAGCCAACCGGATCGCCTCTTCCAGAGATGGGAGGGGTTCCGGCTGGTAACTGAGGGAATCCCGTAGTTCCAGCTCGGTATCATAGGGCACACCGATGAGGTTTTTCAGCGTGTTGGTCGTGACTTCAACAGCGTTTTCTGCTGCGATAACCGCCGGGCGGATATTCATGCTCGAAACATAGGCGCGCAGGGTGTCGAACTCCGAAACCTGGCCCTGGGCAAAGAGCTTGCGCGTGCGTTCGAGATGCCGCAGTGTCTGCGCTTCGTTTTGCCGGTTGACCTCCAGCAGGCGGTTGGCGAGCAAAACCTGGTAATAGGCCTCGTGCACCGCAAGGATGACATCCCCGCGCGTGCTGCGCTGGCCTTCCTCGCTGAACCGGGTGAACAGCCTGGCAACTTTCATCGCCTTGCCAACCTTGCCGGCACGGAAAAGCGGCTGGCTCAGGCTCAGGGCAGTTGAGTACGCATTCAGGCTGCCGACGCGAATAGCCACCTGCACGTTGGGATCCGTGAAGCTGGGGAAGAAAAAGACCGGCCGCTGGATGTTGCGCAAATACTGGCCGCTCAGGGTGATGTTGGGCAGAGCATCAGCGCGGGCTTCGCGCACGCTGGCACGCGCTGCCTGTACACTGTTCTCTGCGATGAGAATATCCTCGTTGTTCTTTAAGGCATGGTCCACTGCCTCCGCCAGGCTGAGGCTCATCGGACTCTGAGCAGCAGCCTGGGCCGAAAGTAGCAGTATGGCAATCCCTGTTTTTCTGAACATTCTGATCCTGTCTGTCGGTTCTGGTGCTGTATTCTGAAAAAATCCTGACGTCGCTCAGGCAACGCTGGAAACGTTCCGGGTGCTGAGTTTGAATATCATCATGTGCATTTTTGTGAACCACGAAGTGCACGATGGACACGAAGAAAAACAAGAAGAAATTCCAGGAACTGCTGGCACTGATTTTTATGACACTTCGTCATTCTTCGCGCACTTCGCGCCTTTGCGGTGAAACCCGGCTGCTGCCCAAAGCTGTGTGAATGCCCGGGTATCCAGATGCTTTTTTGTTGCCAATGATAAAACACTCGTCAGGAAAGAATTTCAAAAATTCCCTCAGGGCATCCGCTCACTTCAGCGCACCGGGCTAAGCATCACGATTCAAACAGCCGTGAAGAAAAATCGATTTCACCGTTTCGATGGCCTCGCTGCGCTCGTCGTGCTGCGTGCAGCCGGACTGGCAGATCTGGCTGTGGATCATACCCTGAAGAACGCGCGCCAGTCTCTGCGAATCCGTGATGCGAAACCGGCCTTCGCGCACGCCCTGCTCGATCAGTTGCGAAATGAAGTACAGCTCGCGGCTGTAGGTTTCGCGCAGCTCATCCTGGATGACGCCGGAAAGAGAGTTCGGCTGATGGATCTCAAAAGAGATGATCTTGAAAGCGTTCTGGTGATCATAAAAATAATCAAGGGCAACCTCGATGTATTTTTCCAGTTTGTCAACCACGCTTTCGCACGGCGCCAGGGCCTGGTTTACCGTGTTTTTAAACGACTGCAAGCCCTCGCGCACCAGCGTCAGGAACAGCTCCTCCTTGCTTGAAAAATAATTGTAGATCGTCCCTTTGCCATACTCTGCTCTGAGGGCGATTTCATCCAGGGTAGAGCCGGAAAAGCCCTTTTCTGCAAAGACTTTTTTCGCTGCCTCGAGGATGTCCTCCCGGCGGCGCAGGCGTTCGCGTTCTTTTCTGCTAAGCTCGGTCGTGGCGCTCATGTTTGCCTTTTTGCCAATGACTGTCTGGTCAACTGGTGACTGGTGGGTCATATTTTAACAAACTTTCCCGGAATTGCAAGAAAAATTCATTGCCTTTTCAGCAAGCTGCGGTTATTTTGCCAGACCAGCCAAATCCCCTCTCAGTCCAGTTCAGGAGAAAACGTATGAAGCAGGAATTCCCCCCGGTTACAGACCGCCATCGCATTGCCACGGATGAACTCAATCCACCACCGCGGCTGCTGCTCGGCCCCGGACCCTCCAACGCGCATCCACGGGTACTGCGCGCCCTCGCCACGCCGCAGGTCGGCCATCTCGATCCCCATTTCCTCGCGTTGATGGCGGACATTCAGGAGCTGCTGCGCTATGCCTGGCAGACGGATAACGACATGACCATCCCGGTGAGCGGTACCGGCAGCGCGGCCATGGAAGCAACGGTTGCCAACCTGCTCGAGCCGGGCGACCGTATCGTCATCGGCATCAACGGGTATTTCGGTACGCGGCTGCAGGCAATGGCGCAACGGTACGGCACAGAGGTTGTGGTGTTGCAAAAAAAATGGGGCGAGGTTTTCACAGCTGCAGAACTGCGCGCAGCGCTGGAAAAGCATCGGCCTGCAGTTCTCGCGCTGGTGCATGCGGAGACCTCCACCGGAGCCTGTCAGCCGCTGGCAGAAGCCGGCGCCCTGTGCCGCGAATTCGATTGCCTGCTCCTGGCCGATACGGTCACCAGTCTCGGCGGCGTGCCGCTCTTTCTCGATGACTGGCAGGTGGATGCTGCCTTCAGCGGCAGCCAGAAATGCCTGAGCTGCCCGCCCGGAATCGCCCCGCTGACTTTCGGCCCGCGCGCGGTCGAGAAAATCACACGGCGCAAAACAACCGTGGCGAACTGGTATCTCGACATGTCTCTGGTGGGGAAATACTGGGGCGCGGAACGCACCTACCATCACACCGCACCGATTTCGATGAATTATGCCCTGCGTGAAGCATTGC
>DRLW01000015.1 GCA_011375275.1 Bacteroidota bacterium | reverse complement strand
CTGGGCACAACTCGTACCGCGACATTTATGTGGCGTCCCAGCCATCCGCACCGGAGCATGCGGAAAATCAACCCACACGTATTGAGGAAGAGCAGAATATTTTCATTCTGCCAACGCCAGGTTATCCACTTCACTCAGCACAATTGCATCTTTTCTGCCGAACCACCTGACAACAGCACGTGCCTGTACCAGAGCTGTCATTCCGGTTTCCCCGCAGGGGAAGACCGGCATCTCCCTGACTCAGGCACGTGCCGGAAAAGATGAGATTCCGGCACGGCGCTGCGCTTGGCCGGAATGACACATGCCGGTATCTGAGCCGGGCCTGGTTTGCTGAGTAAACTGGATATAGGTGAACACACTTCGCGACATGAATGTCGCGGTACAGCCTGCCGTCGGTTCCCATACTGAAAATCATATCGTTTTCCATCGCCTTCCTGGCATCCTGGCGGTTCAAAAAATTGTACTGATGATAATGACCTTGCTTTTACCCTCTGCGCCTACCTATATTAAAAGTCTTTATCCCGATTTATTCACACATCAGCGCGGCACCCGGGGGCAATCGGGGGGTACTGTAAAACTTCACCTGATAGCCGGGCCACCGGCGGGCTTTCCTGCCGAACGCAGGCCCACACATCGAATCGATTGCAAGCATGAAGAAAAAACCCGTTTTTCTGTTGATTCACGGCTTCACCGGACATCCGGCGAGCTGGTCCTGGATGCAGGAGCAACTGCGTCAGGCAGGTTTCGATACCTATGCTCCCACGCTGAGCGGACATGGCACGACGCCCGCTGCTCTGAGCTGGGTGCGTTATCAGGATTGGCTGGATGATGTCGAGCAGGCTTTTGAAAAAGTGCAGGCCGAATATGAAACGGTTTTTGTGGCAGGTTTGTCTATGGGGGGAGCGCTCTCCCTGTATCTCGCGCAAAAATACGACTTCAAAGGGCTGGTCTGCCTGGCTACTCCGGTGCGCGTGGCACCCTGGAAAGCACTGGCTTTCCGCGCCGTGTCGCTGGTCAAAAAGTGGACGTACAAAAAAGACGGCCCGGATATCCGCGACCGTGCAGCACGCTCGATCATGCGCAGCTACGATGCCTATCCCCGGCGGGCCGGCAAAGAATTTCTCAAGCTGATCAGGCTTGTCAACCGCGGTCTGAGCCACGTCACCGTGCCGATCCTGATCATGCACAGCAGGCAGGATCATACCATCCCGGTTGACAATGCGCGCTATATCTATGAACACGTCGCATCAGAGCACAAGAAAATCGTACTTCTCGAGAACAGCTACCACATTCTGCCGCTGGATTTTGATAAAGAAATCATTCGCGATGAAATACTCGCCTTTGCAGCGAGCATTGCAAAGCCTGAAGAGGCCGCACGCTGAACAATTCATGCACTTTTCAGGCTAACAGATAATCCATCGAGACGACCAAAGGAGCCCCGGCTTGTCCGACGACACGCGAAACATCTCAAAAATCGAACAAATAAAGACCATTATTCCCTACCTGGCCAAATACAAAAAGAAACTGTTTTTAGGCCTTTTTTTTGTGATGATGACCAACCTGGTCGGCGCGGCCATGCCGCTGGTGATCAGGAATGCTGTCGATCATATCGAGAAGCATGCAGACATGGCGACACTGAGCTGGTACAGCCTGGGTATCCTCGCTGTCGCTCTGCTGGAGGGAGTTTTTCTCTACGCCATGCGCCAGACGTTGATCGTCGTTTCCCGATATGTTGAGTATGAGCTGCGCAATGACTTTTTCCGCCACCTGCAGCGCATGTCCCTGCGGTTTTTCCACCAGCACCCGACCGGCGACCTGATGGCTCGCGCCACCAACGACCTAAACGCAGTTCGCTCCCTGGTCGGGCCGGCGCTGATGTACTTCTGCAATACCTCCATGCTGCTGCTCTGGACCATCGGCGTCATGCTCTATATGTCCCCGGGCCTGACACTCTGGGCACTCCTGCCTTTGCCCGTCACCGGTTTTTTCGTCTATAAAATGATCGGGCGAATCCACAGCATTTACCGCGCGGTACAGGAAAAATATTCTGACATCACGACCCTAACCCAGGAAAACATCTCCGGCATCCGGGTGGTCAAGTCTTATATACAGGAAGATTTTGAGAAGCAACGATTTGCCCTGCTCAACAAAGACTATATCAGTCAGAATCTGAGCATGGCCAAAATCCGCGGACTGCTCTGGGCAGGCACGGGGCTGTTTTCCGGCATCGGTGTTCTGCTGGTGCTCTGGGTGGGAGGTCTCTATGTTGTAGAAGGCCAACTGACCATCGGAACGCTGACGGCTTTTTTCACGCTGCAAACCTGGCTGGCCTGGCCCATGATCTCTCTTGGCTGGGTTCTGAACATGACCGAGCAGGGCATCGTCTCCATGGCGCGTCTGAATGAAATCCTGCAAACGCCGCCGGAAATCGAGGACGCCCCGAACGTACGCCGGGACATCAGCCGTGTGCGTGGAGATATAGAATTCCGGAATGTTTCTTTTGCCTATGACGATAACACGCCTGTCTTGCAGGATATCACCTTTTCCCTGCGCGCCGGCCAAACCATGGCCATCGTCGGCCATACGGGGGCCGGCAAATCCACACTGCTCAATTTGATTCCGCGGCTGTTGGATATCCAGGAGGGCGAAATACTCATCGACGGCATCCCGATCCGGATGCTGCCACTGGAAGTACTGCGCCGCAATATCGGCTACGTGCCGCAGGAGACCTTTCTCTTTTCTGACACGATCCGGGAAAACATCCTTTTCGGTGCAGGCAACAGCAGCGACGGAGCTCTCGAAGAAGTTGCAAAAGTTGCGCGAATATATGATGACATCAGCGAGTTCGACAAAGGCTTTGAAACCATGCTCGGAGAGCGCGGCATCAATCTTTCCGGCGGGCAGAAACAACGCACAGCCATCAGCCGTGCCATTATCCGCAAGCCTTCCATTCTCCTGCTCGATGACGCTCTGTCGGCTGTGGACACATACACAGAGGAGGAAATTCTCAAGCGTTTGCGCAAAGAAATGGCCGGCACGACCAGCATCATCGTTTCCCACCGTATCAGCACGGTTAAGAATGCGGACAAAATCATCGTTCTGGAAAACGGACAGATACGGGAACGCGGCACACATCACAGCCTTTTGGAATCAAACGGCATCTATGCCGAGCTGCACCGCAAGCAGCTTCTGGAAGAATCACTGGAGGAACTGTAATTGTCTGGATACGAAGAGGAAGTTCTCGGCAAGGTTTACGACCATGTGCTGATGCGCCGTCTCCTGAAATACACGCGCCCATACACGAAACAGATCGTGGTGGCAATTCTCGCCCTGTTATTGGTCGCAGGCTTACAACTCATACAGCCACGCCTGACGCAAATCGGCATCGACGAGTACATCAGTACCGGCGATATCGGTGGGTTGAAGTGGATCATAGCGCTCTATGCCATGATTTTGCTCACCAACTTTTTCGTGCATCTCGGCCGCCAGTACCTGATGGAGTGGATCGGCCAGCAGATCATGTTTTCTCTGCGCCGGGATATTTTCGGTACCCTGCAGCATTTGCCGCTGAGTTTTTACAACCGCACGCCGGTCGGCCGCCTGATCACCCGGGTCACGACCGATGTGCAAAGCCTGAATGAGCTCTTTACCTCCGGGCTGGTGGCCATCTTCAGCGACATCATCATCCTGGTCGGCATCATCATTCTCATGCTCTCGATGAACTGGCAACTGGCGCTTGCGGCCATGGTTGTACTACCGATACTGTTCGTCGCCACGTTCATTTTCAAGCGCAAAGTCCGCGATGTTTTCCGCATGATCCGTACGCGCATCGCGCGTATCAACTCCTATATGCAGGAAAACATCAGCGGCATGGCTGTCGTGCAGATTTTCAACAGGGAGCAAAAAAATTTCGAGCAGTTCGATAAGCTGAACGCATCACATCTCGATGCCTTTCTGAAAACCATCTTCTATTTTGCCGTTTTCTTTCCGCTGGTCAGTTTCATCGGTGCGCTGTCCACAGCGATCATCATCTGGTACGGCGGCGGCCAGATCATCGCTGATGAGCTGACTTTTGGCGGGCTGGTGGCTTTTCTGCAGTACAGCACGATGTTTTTCCGCCCAATCAGCGATCTCTCGGAAAAACTCAACATTCTCCAGGCGGCCATGGCTGCGAGCGAACGGGTCTTTTCTCTGCTGGATGAAAAACCCGAGGAAGACAGCGGCAGCCTGATTCTGCCCCCGGACTACCGCTGCCGGGGAGAAATCACTTTTGAAAACGTCTGGTTCGCCTATCAGGATGAGAACTGGATTCTCAAAGACATCTCATTAGAGATCAACGCGGGCGAGAAAGTCGCTATTGTCGGCGCGACCGGGGCCGGCAAATCGACCATCATCAACCTGATCGCCCGCTTCTATACCATCCAAAAGGGTAGAATCACTCTCGATGGGCGCAATATCAAAGACTATGAGCTGCAAAGCCTGCGCAGGCAAATCGGCATCGTTCTGCAGGATGTTTTTCTCTTTGCCGGCACGATCGCGGACAACATCAGCCTCGGCAACCCGGAGATATCCAGAGAAAAAATCGTAGAGGCAGCCCGCTATGTCAACGCTCTTGACTTTATCGAAAAACTACCCGACGGATTTGACACTGAAGTTAAGGAGCGGGGAGCCACCCTGTCTGTCGGACAGAAGCAGTTGCTTTCCTTTGCCCGAGCTCTGGCGTTCAACCCGTCCATCCTCATCCTCGATGAAGCCACTTCGAGCATCGATACGGAATCTGAAATTTTGATTCAAAAGGCGATGGAAAAGCTGATCGAAAACCGTACTTCGATCATCATCGCACACCGGCTTTCCACGATACAAAACGCTGATAAAATCGTCGTTTTGCATAAAGGAGAGATCAGAGAAATTGGCTCGCACAGCGAGCTGCTCAGGTTGAATGGATTATATGCCCGGCTTTATGAGCTGCAGTTCATCGGCCAGGAGGTGAGAACAGGCTGAGGAATACCCGAATGCCGGATGAATAGCATCTCGCCGGAGCACGCCGTGTGAACGTGGCGAATAGCTGGCACGATAAACGTTTTATCCTGAGGTTGGTGTGTACTGCAACATTTCGCACCAGGTTCGGGAGATCGTCAGCCTGCATGTGCATTACCCCACAACTGCCACTTCCTCCCTTTGCCTGCAGGCATGCCAACCCCCGATTGACCACCCGATGTGAAGAAGAGCAAAAAAAAGCCCCCAGCTTGCGCCAGGGGCCCGGAGGGAGGAAAACGAAATCTTTCAATCTATTGTTTAG
>DRLW01000014.1 GCA_011375275.1 Bacteroidota bacterium | reverse complement strand
CGGTTGCATTTTTTCAACCAGACCGGGTGACAACAGCACGTGTCTACCCCAGAACCGTCATTCCGGTTTCCCCGCAGGGGAAGACCGGAATCTCCCAGACTCGGGCACGTGCCAGAAAAGATGAGATTCCGGCACTGCGCTGCGCTTGGCCGGAATGACACATGCCGGTATCTGAGCGGCCCCAGATTGCTGAGTTAACTGGATACCCGGACACAAAACAATCTTAACTTATATTTATCAATGGTTTGATCGAAATAGTTTCGTCGAGCAAACTTGTTTATGTATCCCGGTTTTCTTTGGCCGGGCGCTGATTTGTGGACAAATCAGACTTAGAGAGCGCGTTCTGTCAACTTTCTGTTCCATGTCGCCACTCAGAGAGATGACAGCATTTTTCAGATTTTTTTACTGACTCACATTCAAGCGGTGGGGAATAGATTTGAGCGAAGAAAACAGATTGGTCTATTCGGTTGAGGTAACCGCAGACAAGATTTATATCATCCATCTCAAGGATGTCTTCGATGCCTCGACAGTGGAAGAATTCGAGCATGTCCTGGAGTATCTGATTGCAAGGGGGCAGTATCGCCTGATCATCGATCTGACGCGTGTGGAGTTTATCAGTTCAGCGGGATGGGGGATTTTTACCGCAGAGCTGAAGAACTGTCACGATAACGAGGGCGATATCATGATCGTCGGCATGCAGCCTGATGTAGAAGATGTCTATATGCTGCTCGAGCTGGACACGATCATGTCTGCCTACGAGTCGGTCGAAGCCGGTCTGGCTGCCATGCGTGAGAAGTTCGGTCTGCCCGGGGTACAGGAGCAGGCTGATGAGCCGGAGAAACCGGAAACCGATCAGGCCCAGGCTGATGATTCCGCGCAGGATGACGCAGAGCAGCAGGAGAGTGTCGCAGAGACGGATGGAAAGACGACCGAAGCAGATGAGCCTGCAGTAGAGAAGGTGGATGGAGCTCCTCGTGCTGGCGATGAGCCTGCGCCGGAAACCGGCGAGGAAGACGAAAAAGAACGCAAGTACACATACATTACCGAAGAAACGGATGAACAGGACGAGGGTGCGGAGAACCTGGAAACCACTGGAGGAGAGACCAGAAGCGAATCGGATACTGCTACTGAAGTTGATACAGAAGAAGACATTCTCCCGGAGAAGAAGCTGAATGGTGTCCATGAGCAGGAGCAGGCTGAGGACGTTCATGAATCCCCGGCTGCGACAGATGGCACTGATACTCGCAACACCATGGACATGAGCACGCTCAACGGTCATACGGCCGAAGCACCAGATATTGGCGATGAGTCCGGTAAGCAGAGGGGCGAGGAGCAGGATGAAGACGATGCTCCCGAGGAAGAGCCCGGCAGTGCCAGCCCCTTCGACGAAACCACAGACCCCTGGCCTACCGAAGAATTTATGGCCAGCGAAGCTGGAGGAACGGTTAGGGAAGAGAGTTCGGATGATGATGAGAAGCCGGTACGGAACACACCCCGGCGCAGGCTCTCGTATCGCGCTCACCGCGCCAGCCGCAAGAAGCGCTGGCATGGTACCGAGAGCGGGGACGACGCAGCCATCAGTCCATCAACCGGGTCCGGGAACTCCCAGGATTTCGGTCGTGCGAATGAAGAAAATCAGGTTTATCCGGCCGTCGAACCAGCAGCAGACGGGAACCCCCTCGATACGGCCTTTTATGAGCTCGAGGGAGATATGGACCCTTCGGGTGAGCTGATTCCGGATTTTTCGCATGATCCTTTACTGGAAAAGATCATCAGCGTGGTCATTGCCAACCCCACATTTGGCCCCAGCCTGATCCGCAATATGCTGATCAGCATGAACCTTGCTGATAAATCTCTGACGCGTTCGATGGTGTACCGTAAGCTTGCGGAAGCCAACCTGAGCACCCGGGCGCGCCGTATTGCTTTTGCTGAATCTAACAGACTGTAAATATTGCGTTTCTGCTTGCCCAATACTGCAAGGACGTAGTAACTTTTTTACCAAAAAGTGAGAATGGACTATGGGTGAATTTGTTTTTAATGATATAATTCGTTCTGATAAGGGAGAGTATTTTCTCAAAACCGGAAACAGCACATATCAAAATCGGATCATTTCCTCTTTTTTCAGAAATGGCACGTTGATAGATTCCCAATATGAGAGTTATGACCCTGCAGCATCTGATGAAAGCCTGCTCAATTCAACACGCCGGTTCCACGAAGAGAAAAAGGCGGAAGTCCAGTCCCTGCTCGGGTTGGCTGAAAAGCTGAAGGACTCTGATCAGGCGACGACCAAAAATATTCTCGGCCTTGCTTTTTTGCGCCGCGGAATGTTTGATGAAGCGATCAATGAATTTGAAGAAGCGATCGTACTCGATCCGGATAATTCAGCGATCTACAACAATCTCGGCAAAGCCTATATTGGTGTCGATAAGATCGAAGATGCGACGCGGGTGCTCGAGCAGGCCGCAGAAATCAGCCCGAATTTTGCCGATATTCATAACAATCTCGGTTATGCCTACCTCAAACAGGAGTTCTGCAAAAAGGCGGTCGAGCATTTTGAAAAAGCGGTTGAGCTCAACTCATATTATGCCGAGGCTTTTTATAACCTGGCGCTGGCACTGGTTTTGAACGCGCACAAGCGTGAAGACTTCAACCTGTCCGTCAACTGCTATACCAAAGTTATGGACAACATGGAGAAGGCTTTCCGTATCAATCCGAACTACCGCAATGAACATTTCGAGCGGGGTGAGGAGTTTTTGCGCCAGAAGGATTACCAGCAGGCTTTTCACGAGTTTGAAAAAGGCGGACGAGGCGTTCTCAAACCTGACGATCTGTCCTTTATCATCGATTTTTATTTGCGCATCATGCACAGTGATGGCAAGAATTTGAAGAGCAGCATCATTTGGAAGCATATCCGCCAGCTCGAGGAAATGCTCAAAAAGTATCCCAACTATGCTGACTTGTACAACCATCTCGGTGTTGCGTATGTGATCATGAGTAAATACGTCAACAGCAAGGCGATGCAGCAGTTCAATAAAGCATTGAATATCAATCCTGATTTTGAAAAGGCCAAACGCAACAAACGTCTGGCTGAGTATGATAACAAGGGTATTCAGTTGCTCTTTGATGCGATTTTGAAGTAGCCGAGATAAGGTTATAAACTGAAAAATTCATAAATCCGGACAAACTGCACAATGCCTGCTATCCCGCTTTATTCGTTCAATACGCTTTGTGTCCGGAAAGGGGATAGCGTTGTTCCCGAGATTGAAAACAGAAAGGGATTTCATTGAACATGGAAACCACCCAGAATATCATCGAGATGTTTGATGATGAATCGGCTGAGGCAAACGAGTTTCGCCGGCTGTATTCAAAGATGAAAAATCTCTATTCAGGGCGTGAGCTGAAAAACCTGCTCGTCACCAGTGCCACGATCAGCGAGGGCAAGAGTACGACTGCTGCACTTCTGGCAGCTACAATCGCGCGCTATCGTGATACGAAGACCATTATCGTCGATTGCGATCTGCGCAGGCCGAGAATTCACCAGCTCTTTGGAGTGGCAAAAGAAGACGGCGTTGCCGATGTGCTCATGGGCAAAAAGCGCCTCGATGCCTGTTTCAAGCAGAGCCCGCTGGAGAACCTGAAAATTCTCACTTCAGGCGGTATCATCGATAATCCGACCGAGCTGTTTAACTCATCGCGGATGAAAGACCTGTTCTCTGAAATCAAGTTTTATTTCGATGCCATTATCGTCGATACGCCACCGGTGATCCCGGTAACGGATTCGCTGATTCTGAGCACTGAGATGGATGGAGCGCTCTTTGTTCTCAAGGCCGGGCAGACACAGAAGGCGGTCGTCAACCGTGCGGTCGAGTTGATGAAAAATTCCGGTTTGAATATACTCGGCGTGATCGTCAACAACATGAAAGGCGTCTTGCCTTATTACTACGATTATAAATATTACGGCTATAAGTACTATACTAAAGACGCACATCCCCAGGTTGCCTGATCCGGTAATACCGGCCTGATTTCGGGGTGTTGTTATGCGGCATGGGTGTGCCGCGAGAGTCTTTGGGGCTG
>DRLW01000013.1 GCA_011375275.1 Bacteroidota bacterium | reverse complement strand
GCGGGACTCTGCCGATTGAGCTACTCGGGACTTTCTGTAAATCTGCTCTGTGGTTAATCCCGCTACGCGGGACTCTGCCGATTGAGCTACTCGGGACTTTCTGTAAAACTTCTCCGTGTTCGAAACAGGGACTTCCCTCTGAAGTCGCGGTTTCGAGAAAAAAGAATATAGAAAGAAAAAAGCAAAAGTCAATACTTTCCTCCATTTTTTGGTCTAAAACAATACACTCCCATAATGGAACACCGGCATGTGGGTGGTCGTCGATATCATCATGCCTTCTCATACTCTTTAACCCCCTGAATTCACTCGATCTTGTCACTATTTTGTGTCACGCATCCGTCGAAACAGACACACTTTTTACCTTAACATAACATAGCAATTGACGAACATTGTACTATCCTGCGCTGGAGCGGAGTACAGGCAGTGTACAAACGCAATACCCACTTGTCTGTCTGCACATATCACGCTTGGGGAAGCAGGAAAAAACGCACAATTCAGCTCAAAAAACGCTTTTTGTAACTTACTGATAAAAATTAAACTAAGACAATTTTTTGATCATACCAAACTGAGTTAAACACAGGACGCCATGAACAGGAAACCAATATCTGTCATCAGCCTTTCATCTGTTCTTTTTTTTTCATTATGTATCGTATTGTTTCTCATTCATTCAGCTTTTAACCAGCAGCCATCTTTCGATATTATCATAGAAAACGGCACGATCATCGACGGGACCGGAGCTGGAGCCTTTGCTTCTGACGTTGGCATTCGGGAAGATACGATCACAGCGATAGGAGATTTGCGTGCCAGCCATGCCGGACAGCGCATCGATGCAAGCGGTCGAGTCGTGGCGCCGGGATTTATCGACCTGGCGAATCACAGTACCGATGTTCTGCAGAGCCGCCCCGGCGCAGATGACTTACTTCGCCAGGGTATTACCACAGTGCTGCTCAATTCCGACGGTGGTACTCACCGGGAGATATGGCCTCTGTACACGTGGCTGCACCAGTTTGAACTTAAACCAGCGGCTGTCAACATCGCAGCGGCCGTGGCGTACGGTACGGTTCGCCGGACAGACAGTACTGCGTCATCAGATACACTTGCACCTGCTGATTTTCTACCGGTGTATGAAAAGCTCACAGCCGCCCTGCAGCAGGGTGCTTTCGGCATCTCGACATCCCTGAGTTTCGGGCCTGCCCGATATGCTCCGTCCAGCGAGCTGGCAGAGCTGGTGCGCTTTGCCCGCGACAACAACGTACCTGCATTTTTCAGCCTGCGTACACCCATGCGCCAACCACGCACCGCCCTCGACGAATTTTTTGCGCTGACAAAAGACGGCCCGGTCGTTTTGAGTCAAAGCCAGCCGTTACCGGCAAAAATCTGGGGCCATTTTTTCAGCCATGATTCATTGAAACGCAAGTACATGACTGTATTTGTCCCCCCTTTTACACGCTGGATCGGAGCGGTTACGGACCTGGTGCCCCAGGGAGAGCAATTCAACTGGCGGGAAATCCGACGTGCCCTGTGGATGGCTGGGGGAGCAGCACATGTTCGTATCGAACGCTCGCAATCCTTCCCGCAGTTTGCCAGCCGCTCCCTGGCCTTTATGGCTCAAAAAATGCAGATATCTGCACAACGCGCCTTCATGCAGCTCGTCAAGGATAAAACCGCTCTGTTGTCTTTTGATACGATTTCTGAAAATGATCTCGACAGGCTGTTGCAATCTCCGGCCAGCATCGTCGTATCAGATGGCGGAATGGACATCAGCCGGCCGGGCAGTCAGGCAGCATTTCCACAGTTCCTGGGGTATTTCGTCCGTGAAAAGGCTGTACTAACCATGGAACAGGCTATCCAGAAAATCACCTCAGCGCCGGCAGCACTGATAGGCCTGCACGACCGCGGCCGGATCCAAACCGGGGCAAAAGCAGATATTGTCATATTTGACCCGGAGAGAATCGCTGCTGATCTGAAAAAAGACAGCCTGCGTGGTTATCCCATGGGCATTGAAACCGTGCTCGTAAATGGCAAAATCGCCATCGATCAGGGCATCTCTTTTCAGACCCGAAACGGGAGAGTATTGCGAAAAAACTCGCTGCCGCTTGTGACCAGCCGCTGATGCTCGAGGCCCCTCACGGCAGGGTTAAGAATTCGACATTATTCTCATTTCCCTTGTATCTTTTCCCCGATCTTCTAAAATAGTGGGGCGCCCGACTTCTATCTTTTCAGGGTGCCCCAACTATCGAATTTTCGCTTTTCAAAACTTCTGAAAATAAAGGTTGTTCGCATGCACCAGGACAGGACCACCCCGGCGAACAAAGTTATGATCGTCGAAGACGAGACTCTTTTTCAGGAGCTGATCCAGGATATTTTTGCCAACGAAAGTATTGAAATCACCTGTGTCAGCACCGGAATGGATGCTTTGAAACATCCGGAGCACCGTCTTTATGTCGTCGATCTTGGCCTGCCCAAAATGGACGGCTTTGCCACTCTTGATGCCCTGCGCCAACAGTTCGGCCATACTGTCCCCTCGATTATTATCACCGGATATGACAAACACTACGATGAAAAATTCCTGCACGACTCCGGTGTGCTGCACGTGCTGCAAAAGCCTTTTGATATCGGGCATCTGAAAGAGCTCATCTACAATCATTTCAACGCAGACAAGCTCGACCAGCAGAGATCAGCATAATAACTAAAGCCCGTATCTGCAAATCTCCTCCCCTGCTTCTACTCTCTTTTACACCGGCACGTACAGTTAGCGACAGGTTTTCTCACGGATCAGGAATGACCTGTTGAGTTTTTTGACAAATGTGCCGCAACAGTGAATAGGCGTACATATTCGAACATAAAAAACGCGTATCACTGGCCAGAGACCATTTCGCGAAAAGCAAAGGATTGCAACCAGAAGAGGCAGACCATGGTAGGATTATTTCGCACGGCAGCAAGTATCAGTACGTTCTTTCTCCGCTGGCTGTTTAAAGTAGTGCTGGTGCTCAGCGTCGGTATTTTTATCACCAAAAGGCTGACCCACGATAAAACGCCTTACCCCGTACCTTTATCTGAATCTGAAGAACCCGCGTACGAACACAACGGCCACGACTCTCCGATCAAACCCGTCGTTTTCAGGCCCGCAGACCTGACACCCGGGGCCGATTTTTTTGACGAAGAAACCCGGGAGTTGAAACAGAGTCTGCTCGAACGCTTACGCACGGCCCGCGACCATTTCCTGCAGCAAGCCAAACGTTCTGTTCATTTTCATTCCGACAGTTTTCTCAACAAACTGCTTTCAAAAGATGCAAAGCCCATTCATCCTCAGCCGGGGGCACCCCCACGGGAATTCCCGGAAGGCCGGGTGCGCCACAAGCAATACGGCAGATTACTGCAAAGTGGCACGGCATCATTTTACGGCAAACGCTGGAACGGAAGAAAAACCGCTAATGGTGAAATCTACAACGCGGAAAAGTTTACTGCGGCCCATAAAAATCTACCTTTCAACACTTACGTGCGCGTCGTGCGTCAGGATGATGGCCGCTCTGTTGTCGTGCGCATCAATGATCGCGGGCCGTTCATCAAAGGGCGGATCATCGACCTCTCAACCGCCGGGGCGCGCCGTCTTGGCATGCTCGATGAAGGCATCACTGATGTCAGGCTCTACGAAGCCTCTGTAGCGGATTTCCTGAAACAGTTCAAACGACGCTGAGCTTCCCCTTTTCATAAAATAAAAAAGGGAGGCACCCGAGAGTGCGCTCCCTCTGTTCTATTCATCACGGAGGATTTTCGGCAAAAATGATCCGTGCGGTCAGAACGTAAAATGTTCCGGTGCTTTTTCATCGCTGCCGGTCAGTTGTTGAATAATGTTTTCAGCGATCTCCATAAACTTCATCGCCGCGGGTGAATTGGGCTTATCCAGCACAACCGGCTTGCCCGTGTCTCCACCGACGCGAATTTCCGGCGTGATCGGGATGTTGCCGAGAAAGGTGACTCCTTCGCGCTTACAGGCCTTTTCGACTCCTCCCTTGCCAAAGAGATCGTGCTCCTTGCCACACTCATCGCAGACAAACGTGCTCATGTTTTCGATCATCCCCAGAATCGGCACCTTCACCTTCTCGAACATACGCAATCCTTTGAGGCCATCAGACAAGGCCACGGGCTGAGGCGTGGATACCAGAACCGCGCCGGCCAAATCGAGCCGCTGGGAGATGGTGAGCTGTGCGTCGCCGGTACCGGGTGGCAAGTCGAGGATGAGAAAGTCCAGCTCGCCCCAG
>DRLW01000012.1 GCA_011375275.1 Bacteroidota bacterium | reverse complement strand
TCCGCGACTCCATGAAGAGGTTTTGCTTTGGCGCTGGGTTGTCTGCCCCTCCAGGCTGGAGATGAGCAGCACGAGCAGCAGGAGCTGGCAGGAGAAAATATTTCGTTTTCGCATCAGATTGTCTCCGGTTCCGGTGTCGGACTTTTTTATATCTATCGTCGCAACCGGCAGGAGATGAAGGCAACAGCACGTGCCTGCCCAAAAACAGTCCTTCCGCTTTCCCTGCAGGGGAAGACCAGCCCCTCCGGATTCAGGCCCTTTTGTACCGCGACATTCATGTCGCGAAGTACGGTCGCCTGTACATCAAACCCGGGCCAGACCCCCCAATCCAGCGGTTCCAGCATGGCCGGATTTAAATCCGCGATCACCAAACGGATAAATAAATATCGAGGCAATCTGGACAAAAATTCTGGCAACGCAATTCGTGTTGATGATAACAGGCACGAAACACGTAGGGGAGACCGGCTGGTCGCCCCTACACCCACCGGTCGCTTCCGGAATTATATCGTCAACAATCCCAAAAATTGGGCCGAGGACAAATAGCATTTTTACAACCATCAACACCGACCGGATTTGCAAAACGATAATTTCCCAAGCCACACAATCTGAGGAAGAGCCTCTTTTTGTTTGGCTTGGTTTGCCTCGGCCGGCGGCTTGGGAGGCGGCGACGCGGGAGTGGTGTGACGAGATGAGGTTGTACCGCGACATTCATGTCGCGCGGTAGATACTTCTCGTTATTCAGGCTGCTTTAGAGGGGATGGCAGAGACGCGACAAAAATGTCGCGGTACGGTACGGTATGGGGTACGGGTGGTGTGTCCGGTTGTAGCGTCTGGAGCGGCGTCACACCGCAGGAGCGGTGTGACGAGAGGAGATGAGAATTTTTCGGCTGCAACGGTATTCGCCGCATTGGGGAAAAAGAGCTTTAAATAAAACCATCGAATAAGTAAATTCACGCCAGATTTGTCGAAGATTTTTTTCGTATTTACTGATCCGAGTTTTTCCCCAACAAGCGCTTCCTGTGAGTTGATCGGGATAATTCCGTTTCAACCACAGGGTCGCGCAACGCTGTTGCAAGAAAGACCGGGGATAACTGAAACGAATTCCGGGTATCCCGTTAACTCAGCAAACCGGGCCCGGCTCATATACGGGCATGTGTCATTCCGGCCAGGGCGCAGCGCAGTGCCGGAATCTCATCTTTATTTGGCAGGTGCCTGAGTCCGGGAGATTCCGGTCTTCCCCTGCGGGGAAACCGGAATGACCGTTCAGGGGCAGGCTCGTGCTGTTGTCACCCGGTCTGGTTGAAAAAAAGCAACCCTGCTGAGTTAAGTGGATAACCAGAGAAACGAATGATAAAGGATACATGATGCCTGGCATGACTTTAACTGAAAAAATACTTTTCCAGCACGCGATCGGTTGGCAAAAAGACCATGTGCAGGCCGGAGACCTGCTGTCGATCTCTGTTGATTGGACTATGGCCAGCGAGCTGGCCTGGAACGGGATGAACCAGACCTATACAGCTCTCGGCCGGCCGCCCCTTTACAACCGCGACCGGTTTTATCTCGCCCTCGATCACACCGTCGATCCGGTCACGCTGGCAAACGATCCGCGCACCCAGCGGCTGGTACACCTCTCGCGAACTTTTGCACAGGAGGCGCAGCTCCGCTACTTTTTCGACGCCAACGAGACCATCATGCACACCGAGTTCTATCGCCAGCTCGTGCGTCCCGGTGAGGTCGTTCTCGGCGCGGACAGCCATTCCAGCTCTCACGGCGGCATGGGTGCTTTTGCCATCGGTCTCGGAGGGGCGGATATCGCCATCGCCATGGTGCTGGGCAAGTCGTGGATACTCGTCCCCGAAGCCATCCGCGTGCACTACCGCAACCGGCTGCCCTTTGGTCTGACCGGCAAAGATGTGATTTTGAAGACCCTGGGCACCCTCGGCCGCAACACCGTGGCCATGGAGCGCACGGTGGAATACACGGCTGATCATCCCGAAGATTTTACCACGGATTTCCGGTTTACCATCGCCAACATGACGGCAGAGTTCGGCGGGCTGAACGGTATTTTTGCCCCGGACGCCCGCACGGCCGAGGCCATGCACCGCCGGGTGCAGGCCGAATTTCGCGAGGGCGGGTACTGGTTCCGCGCCGATGAGGATGCCCGCTATGTTGACCGTTTCGATATCGAGCTCAGCACCCTGAGCCCGCAGATCGCCAAACCGTTTTCACCGGATAATGTCGTCTCAATCGAGGACGTTACCGGCCAGAAACTGGACGGTTGTTTTATCGGTGCCTGCACGACCACGCAGGAAGAGCTGGTTCTCGGTGCGCTGGTGCTCGAGGCGGGTTTCAAGCGCGGCTGGCAGCCGGAGGAGTCGGGTAAGCGGCTGGTTATTCCGGGCAGTAAAGAGGTGCGGCTCAATCTGGAAAAAGCCGGGTTGCTGACCTTTTACGAGCTGGCCGGGTTCCGCATCGGCGAGCCGGGGTGCAGCATGTGCCTGGGCATTGCTTCGGATCGCGCCGAGCCGGATGAAGTCTGGCTGACCTCGCAGAATCGCAATTTTCACAACCGCATGGGCAAGGGAAGTCTGGCCTGGCTGGCGAGCGGCCCGGTGGTGGCAGCCAGCGCGTTTCACATGCAGATCACCGATCCGCGCCCGCTGCTCGCGGAGATCGATCAGGACAAATGGCGCCGCATCTCCGGTGCCGGCGAGCCGCTGCCTGAGGTGGTGATTTCAGAGCCCGTACGGGCAGCCGGCGAGGAAGCAGCCGATGAGAGCGCGGCAGTGAGCTCCGATTCGGGCAGCATCGTTCAGGGGCGCGTGCAGCGTTTTGGTGATAATGTCGATACCGACGCCATGATCCCCGGTGAATTTTGCCACCTTTCTGATCTGAAAGAGATCGGTGAAAAGGCGTTTTACCATGTCCGGCCGGACTTTGTTGAGCGCGTACGGGCGGGTGAGGATATCCTCGTCGCGGGGGAAGGCTGGGGGAGCGGTTCGAGCCGGGAGCACGCGGCCTGGGCGCTGAAAGGCGCGGGCGTCAAAGCGATTATCGCGAAGAGCTTCGCCTATATCCACAAACGCAACCTCGTCAACG
>DRLW01000011.1 GCA_011375275.1 Bacteroidota bacterium | reverse complement strand
CAACCATGATCCGGGCATAAACCTTGATCCCATCCCACAGATTCTGCAGACGGATGTTTTCGTTCTCGGCATGCTGGTTGTTGTCGTGATTGGCGTTAGGAACGACCACTACCGGAGCTTTCATGATGTCCTGAAACAGATACATGGGAATACTCCCTCCAGTCGTGGGAATGGTAACGACTTCGCCGCGGGCTGTGCGGATGACGTTGATCAGCGATGTAGCCAGCGGGTGATCCAGCCCTGTGCGCGCAGGTGGATAGCCATTGCCCCACTTTAGCCGTACAAGCCGGGTATGCGCCCGGCGGGTTGCTGCATCGGGTTGGTCATATATGATGTGATAGCCGGCATCGCGCAGGAATGTCTCCACATGCTCCCGGACAGATGCCGGCGTCTGATTCGGCACCAGCCTGAAGCCGATACTCGCCGTGGCCGAAGTCTGGATCGCGTTGCGTGCTTTTGCGCCGACGCTTCCGGAGCGAATGCCTTTGAAATTGACCGCGGGCAGCATGATCAGTTCTTCCAGGCGTTTGCCCTTGCCCTCTTTTCGTCCCAGGGCCAGTTCATGCATCAGACTTTTCTCCTGGTCCGGGGCACTTTTCAATGCTGCACGTTCCGCAGCAGAGATCGGAACGACTTCGTCGAAAAAATTCGGAATCAGGATATCGCCATCGCTGTTACGCATGCGGCTCATCAGGTCGATGAGCTCGGATATTGGGTTTGGTGCCCAGTTGCCATAATGCCCGCTGTGCAGTGGCCGGGCCGGGCCGTACACGGTCATCTCCATGCCTGTGATGCCACGCGCACCAAAATAGAGCAGCATCTTGCGCGACTGGTGTACCGGGCCGTCGCAGAGCAGCCAGGCATCTGCTTGCAGAAGCGTACGGTACTTGTTGAGAATTTTTGCCAGGTTCGGCGACCCCCTTTCTTCTTCTCCCTCAAAGAAAAACTTTATGTTCACCGATGGCTCGATACCTGCCGCGCGCATGGCATCGATAGCGGCAAACATGCCGATGATGGCCATTTTGTCGTCTCCGGCCGAGCGGGCATACAAACGCCATTCAGGATCAGGCCGTTCGCGCAGTGAAGCTGGGTCGATATCTTGCGCGTTCCTGCCCGGTGGCCCGGAGCGCAGGACTGGTTTCCAGGGATCACTGGCCCAGTTTTCCGCTACCACCGGCTGGCCGTCATAGTGGGCGTAGAGAACGACAGTACGGGTGGCGTTTTTTGCGCGCCACTCAGCATAAACCACGGGCGGCACCTCAGGCAGAGTGAGAAGCTGAGCAGGGAGATCACGTTTGCGGAATTCCGTGATGATCCAGTCTGCATTCCGGCGAACATCCTCCAGATTACTCGCCACATTGGGCATGCTCAGAAAATCTGCAAACTGCGCCAGCAGGCGCAGCTCATTCTGCTGCCGCCAGGCATCGATGCGGCTACTTAAATCAGACGACTGTGCTGTCAGACCAGCAGCTGAAAAGAGTAGCATGACGAGCAGACGAGAAACCGATGTAACAGACATGGTCGTTCCTTTCTCCAGCGTAAAAAGCGGGGCGTGGTGTTTTTCTCAGATACAGACGAACCCGCGAGGTTTGCCGTGAAATAGCCGGATTGTCAGCATGCCAGGCATGTTGACAGCCCGGCTGTTTCCTCAGGCTGAACCGATGAATGCTCTTGCATTATTGCAGCAACAGCATTTTTCTCGTTTGTGTAAAGCCCTGGTTTGTGTGCAGCGTGTAAAAATACACGCCACTGGCTGCGCGGGCACCGCCATCGTTGCGGCCGTTCCAGATAATTTCGTGATAGCCGGCCGGACGCCTCTCGCCGGCCAGAAGCACGCGTATGGTTTGTCCCAGAGCATTGACCACCCGCAGCGAGACTTCTGCTTCGCGCGGTAGAGCAAAGCGGATTGCTGTGGATGGGTTGAAGGGATTGGGATAGTTCTGGTCAAGGGCGAATGTGACTGGCAACGCATCGTTTTGGGCGACAGAGGTGGCATTCGCCTGTATCGAGATATTATCGATAGCCCAGCCCCAGCCATTTTTTTGCCCGTCAGAGTACAGCCGGAAACGGATGATGATTTTTTCTCCCGGTTGAAAAACATCAGCCAGGTTCAGCGTGTGCCTGCGGAACATCGAACTCCTGCCTATCGCCCCGGCGTTAAATGCCGATTGCCACTCGCTGTCATAGCTGGCATCATAGGGTTCGGCCAGAGCGCGCCAGGTGACGCCATTATCGTTGCTGCCCTCGACGACGACGTAATCACGAAAACCTTCTTCACCAAAGACGGCGTTTTCGTCCGCGGGTTCAATGATTGCGATGTCATCATAGGTCATGAGTGCATCATCGCGATCGACGATGATCGGACTTTGCAGGGTGGCGGAGATATTGGCGTTGTCCGGATAGTTGTGCTTGCTGTGCAGAGCTATGCTGGGGAAACCAAAAACAAAGCGGCGTTGCAACCCTATGAGAAGCAGGTCATCCTCGTTGTCGTTCAGATCGTTCAAATAGGTGTAGCGCGCTTCTGAAACAGGAAAGATGACGACCTCTGAACTCACTGTCGCCAGAGCACGGCCTGCACTATGGGCAAAAGCCTGTACCGGGATGTTTTGCCGGGAATCCGTCGGCAACACCAGAAGCGCTGTGGTATCTTTGCCCGCAGGCGTCGCATCGAGAACTTTATAGCGTACGCCCTTGGCGACCACGGTGGTGGAATCATAGTCTGAGCGCAGGCGCAGGCGCAGGGCGATAGTCCCGGCCGCACCCCCTCCGGTGGAGAGCAGAAGTGGTGACAGAGCCACCTGTGGCGGTGTATAATTGGCCAGCTCAGGCAAGGATACAGTCCAGACCCCGCGGCCATGCGTCGCGACGACCACTTCATCATCGACGATGCGCATCTGCCAGATGCTGACTGCCGGGAGACCATTGTCTGCATAGGCCCAGCTGGCGCCGCCATCACGGGATTCAAAAATGCCGATATCCGTTCCGGCCCAGAGTATCGAATTGTCAAAAGGCATCACCAGCAGGTCGTACACCGGTACGTCCGGGAATCCCCGGGTGCTGCTGCCGTTTGTGAATCCGGAAATGTCTTCCCAGGTGTCGCCGAGATCGGTAGTGCGCAATATTTTGGGTGCGCCGGCAAAAGAAAACAGGGCATAGCCTGTGTTGGGGTCTGCGGGGTGGCTTGTAAAGCCTGAGACTCTGCCCATCGGAAAGTCAACATCACCGTTCACCGGCCGGAAAGAGAATCCGCCGTCTTCCGAAACGTAAATTCTGCGTTCATCCTGGCTCAGCCGGTACGCCGCCCAGACGATCTGTGGATTGGCAAGCGAAATGTGCGGAACGGCAAAGCTGCTGTGGCCGATATAGCCCTCGGGCATTTCGATAAGCTGCCACGACAGACCAAAATCAGCGGAGCGCCACAACCCGGATATCCCGGTGGCAAAAACCAGGTCATGATCCTGCTTCGAGCCTGCCAGACGAGTGAGGAAGGGGCCTGCCCCCTGGCCGATATCCAGCAGCCCGGAGGCTTGCCTGATTCGCTGCCATGTTGCCCCCCTGTCTTTGGAGCGGTACAAACCGTTGTACTGCAGGCTCTCCAGCAGCAGATCAGGGTTGCCGTAATTCCATAGCGCATGAAAACCATCACCGCTTGGAGCATAACTCCAGGTCGTTTGTATGTTCGGATTTTCCGGTGATACCCAACTGCCGTTATCCTGCGTTCCGCCGATGTACCGATCACTGCCGGGCATTTTGTCAACGCCATAAAACTGCGAGGTCACATAACCCCGAGACCGGTCGATAAAGGTGTCGCCACCGTCGTCGGAGAGCGTTACGCCGCCATCGTTGGCATTGATCAGGCGAAAAGCTTTTCTCGCTTTATCGGTTGGAATAAGGACGATATTATGATGGTCCGGATGCACCCCTTTGGGACTGCCTCCGTTGTCCTGATACGCATCGGTTATGTTCGTTGTCGTGACATCGACGCTCGATATCGTTCCCCATTTTATCCGCAGTGCAGCCTCGGGAAGGTTGTCGGGGTCCCATGTTCCACCAGCCGGCAGAACAGGCCAGGCGAAATATAATGTTTGATTTTCCTGCCCGCCATTCCGGGCGATATTGCCATCCGGCGTTTCACTGTAGGGGATGTTATGCAGATAGAGATATTCTCTGGAGGTATTGGTGTCATATTCACGCAGTTCATAAACACCATCATCGCCCTGATCACGAAATGAGAGCATCAGTTGTCTGTTGTTGTCGATATCCCATAGTTCAAAAGGAACTTCGACATAATCGCGATAGGTGTACCGATATGCCGGCACGCCGCTCGTGGCACCGGGCGGAACCGTAAACCGGTGGGCTTTCTGTGATTTCCCCGGCCCGAAGCGCAGTTCAACGCTCACGTAGGTGTCGCGGTCTGCATTGCCGTAGTCGATCCCACCGCCGCCAATCGGGCCACCAAAGTTGATCAGCTCGAGAAAAGACTCGGTATTGTCAAACTCAACCCCTATGGCCTGAGGCTCGCTTTCAGTGACGGTGTTGCTGACATCAACTTTCCAGAGATTGACGCCGCCGATGAAGAAGATGTCCCGGTCGTAGGGATGGGCTGCGATGGTATTATCGTACCACCCCTGGCCTTCGAGGTAATCGATATTTCCTGCCGGATCATTTGCCGTGAACCAGGTTGCGCCGGCATCATTTGAAACCAGAACTTTAGCGATACCGCCTCCGATCTCAGCCGCAATAGCAAGGCGCGAGGTATCCACCGGCGAAATGGCAATTTCCATACGCCGCACGTTGTAAGCATTGATGCCACTGCTGGTTTGGAACCATGTTTTGCCCCCATCGGTCGATTTGAGCACGCCGGTGCTGTGCTCGGTTGCATACTGGGTATTGAAATTCTCCGGGTTGGCGATGAGATGCTGTACCGAGGTTGTGCTGCTGTAGGTACGTGTCCAGGTTTTGCCGCCATCTGTGGAGCGGAAAATCCCCGAAGTTGGCCGTTCCACCGTACCGTTAAACCCCCGCCCGGGTTCGACAGCAACCAGAACGATGTCTGCATTCGCCGGATCGACGATGATGCGCATGATGTTGCGAAACGCCGGTTGGCTGTCCGGGCTGACGATCTGCTCCCAGGTCTGCCCGCGGTCTGAAGTCTTCCAGATGCCGCTGCCGGTAATCTGATCGATGTTGCCAAAACCCTCTCCAGTGCCGACGTAGATGACATCGGGATTGGAGGCGGCCATGGCCATGGTGCTGGTTGCGAGATTGGGCAGATGAGAGGTCAGCAGGGTCCAGTTGATGCCGGCATCAGTGGTTTTCCAGACACCGCCGCCGACCGAGCCTGCGTACCATGTATCGTGAGAGGGGTCATCGGGATCGACCACCAGCGCGCGCGTGCGGCCACCCACATGGCCCGGGCCCCGTTCTATCCACTGCAGCGGCGCCGAAGCTGCCTTGCGCAAACCTTTGGTTGAGGTAAGGCGGCGGGCTTTCAAAAGCTCATCAACGCGGAAGTTTGCAGAATAACGCGGTGCTCTGTCACCGTCACGGGTACGGATGCCGATATGAAATTCGGCAAATAAGTCGGGCCGGTCCATTTTTGCCACACCTTTGATACGCTTTTTGCGTTCGGAAAACAGCCCGGTGTCTGTTTTTTCCTGACGGGTCTGTTCTAAGGCGATGTCATGTCCGGGTGTGTGCGGAGCTGGCTGCCTGAGCGCAAAAAAAGCTGCGGTGATGAAAAACACAGCTATGAGATAATAGAACAAATTTTTCCTGTTCATTTCAGCTCTCTTTCGGTTTGGTTGTGTTGACAGTAGTGCCGGTAGCGTTGGTTCGCTGGTCTCCAGGGCGAGGTCTCCGCCTTTCTTCCTTCAAGCGTAAGTTTGTGCACAAACGGTCCAAATCAGCGCAGCCGGATGCAAAGTTTTGTCCCCGGTGCCGGGGAGACGTGGCACCGCTTGATGAATTGATCGGACAGGCAGGTGTTCTAACGGGTAAAATAATCGATCACCCGTTCGAGAGCAGCCTTGCACACCGGGTCAAAGTCGGTCAGGCTGAGGGAAAACATGCGGCAGTCCACCGCCGGGCGATACAGACCTCGTGATTCATAGCCCGCGCCTTCAAAGGCGCCGACCTTGCCTGCGAATGCACTGTTTTTGAGAATTTCCCGCTGGCGGCTGATGATGGGCTCGCGTTTGGCGTAATAGTCCGCGGCCAGGCGATCGAGTTTGCTGCGTTCGCGGGCAAGGGAGTCGTATCGTGCCTTTTCCCATGGTGTGGGGATGGGAGTGCCGGGTTCGATAAACTGCTGCCACTTGAGCCGGTCTTTACGCACGAGGGCGGTGATATTCGGCTCCCAGGGTTCGACGCTTTTCTGGTAAAATGACTCATACGATACCTGCGAGCTGTAGTACTCATCCCCAAGTCCGGCAAAGGAATGGCCAAATTCGTGCACATAAACATAATCCATCTGCCATTCCATTCCCGGGGCATCGGTTTTGGTAAAAGTGGTTGCATACAAGTTATAAATCCCGCCGCCACCATAGCGGTTATCATTGATCAGAACGATGATGGCATCATAGGGAACCAGCCCGGCCGCGTCGCGCAGGGCTTTGTTGTCGGTACCGAGAATATAGCGCGCAGAGCCAAAAGTGTTGTACTGCATGCCCAGAGCCGTACGTTTCCAGATGTTTTTATCCGGTTTTGGAATGCCGGAGTCTTCAGAAATAACTTCGACCGTCCAGACATTGAACTCCTTTTTACGCTCGCGGAAAGGTGAGGTGCTGAACATGGCTTCGTTGAAATGGCGGGCGTCACGGCGGAATTTGTCCATATCCGCTTTGCTGTAGCCATCGCCGAGAATGACGATATCGACTTTGCGTTCCGGATCGCCATGGCGGAATATCGTGCCGGTTTTAAAGCGGGGCCGGGCAGGGGTGCGATT
>DRLW01000010.1 GCA_011375275.1 Bacteroidota bacterium | reverse complement strand
CGACCATGATTTTCTGAAAGCGGCGTTCGAGAGCGCCGTCTTTTTCGATGTACTGGCGATATTCATCCAGGGTCGTGGCTCCGATGCACTGCAGTTCGCCGCGGGAAAGAGCCGGCTTGAACATGTTCGAGGCGTCGAGAGAGCCGCTGGCACCACCAGCGCCGACGATGGTGTGCAGCTCGTCGATGAACAGGATGACATCCTTGGCACGCGAGAGTTCGTTCATGATCGCTTTCATGCGCTCTTCGAACTGGCCACGATATTTGGTGCCGGCAACGATAGCTCCGAGGTCAAGGGTGACCACGCGCTTGTTGTGCAGAATGCGGGGGACTTTGCGTTCAATGATTCTCAGAGCAAGGCCCTCAGCAATGGCGGTTTTGCCCACGCCGGGCTCGCCGATGAGCACCGGGTTGTTCTTCTTGCGCCGGCTGAGAATCTGCGCCACGCGTTCGATCTCCATATCGCGACCAATCACCGGATCCAGTGAACCCTTTCGGGCAAGCTCCGTTAGATCCCGGCCGAAATGGTCCAGCGCCGGTGTTTTTGATCGTTGTTGCATTTCTTCCTTTGAGGATGGCGTGCCGCGAAGGATGTTTTCAAGCTCTTCGCGTACCGAATCGTAGGTGATTTCAAAGTTCATCAGAACCTGGGCCGCGACGCCGTCTTTTTCTTTGACCAGCGCCAGCAGCAGGTGCTCCGTGCCGATGATATCTGACTTGTATTTTTCTGCCTCGACATAGGCCATCTTGAGAATTCTCTCAGCCCTTTTCGTAAAAGGGATGTTGCCGATGGTCATCGTCTCACCAGTGGATTTGACGTTGTCCTCGATGGCACGCTTGATGTCATCGAGGTCGGTGCCGAGGTTTTTCAGTATTTCGACTGCAATTCCTTCTCCCTCACGGATCAAGCCGAGCAACAGGTGTTCTGTGCCAATATAATCATGCCCCAGTCGCAGCGCTTCCTCACGCGAAAACTGAATGACCATTTGGACCCGGCTGGAAAAATTATTTTTCATTTAAGCGCTCCGTGTTTAACCTGAAAAATTCAGAAATTTTGCAAGAATTCAACTTAGCTGTAAACCTGTCAGTAAGTTAAGTAAAGGCACTTCGTTGAGCAAAATTTTTCAGTTATCCCGACTATCCCTGCGCGCAGCGCTGATTTATGAATAAATCGGGTAAATCAGGTATCCTGTCTTCCTACCCGTTTGCTGTTCGGAATGTACCATAATTTCCACAAAAAGTAAAGTGGCAGTTTGGCTAACCCGCCAATTTCTCCCGCACGAGCCGCGCGCGCAATACATCACGGCTTTCGGGATCAGTGATGTTTTCATGCAGCAACTGCAGGTGAGCCGGCTGCGTAAAAATCATCAATTCGTTCAAAATCCTGTGATCGATCTCCTGGATCAGATTGAGCTCATTGCCCAGTCTCACCATGGAGAGGTGCTTCATCAGCTCTGCTGAACTCAACACACGGGCAGCCTGCAGAATTCCCAGTGCGCGAAAGACCTCGTCCTCGAGGCGGACACGGTGGATATGCAGAAGTTTATCGCGCGCATTGCGTTCGAGATCGAGAAATTTATACGCGATCACCTCGAGACGGCTGATGATCGCAGCTTCCGTCCGGCCCAGTGTCAACTGGTTGGATACCTGATAGATATTGCCGATGATATCCGTGCCCTCACCGTAGAACCCGCGGATGGCGAGCTCTGAGGGTGCCAGCTCCTTGATCGCCTGGTCAACCTGCTCGAGGATGGAAAGCGCCGGTAAATGGATCAGGATCGAGGCGCGCATTCCCGTGCCGGTATTGGTCGGGCAGGCGGTCAGATAGCCGAACTTGTCGGAAAAGGCATATTCGACCTGCTCGCTCAGCTCGTCGTCCAGGCGCGATATCTGGCGCCAGGCTTCCTGCAGGCTCAGCCCGGGTTGGATGCTCTGCAAACGCAGATGGTCTTCCTCGTTGACCATGATGCTGAGCTGTTCGGATTCATCGATGACGGCGATGCCGGCGGACGATGATTCTGCGAAAACCGGGCTGATCAGCCGGCGTTCCACGAGGGCTTTGCTGATCAGGGTTTTGCACTGGCGAATATCGACCGTCAGAGCCGGCTGCAGCATGCGTATGCTTTTGCATGCATTGCCAATACGCTCGACCACTGTGTCGAGTTCCTCGCGACGGGCGATGGTTGGGAAGGGGATGCCGGCAAGGTTGCGTGCCAGGCGGATGCGGGTGGAGAGAATAATATCATCCTGATCACCGGCATGGCTTGCCCAGAAAGGTGTTTGGTGAATCACTGTATCGACATGCAGTGCAAGCTGTCGTGCCGGCTCAGCCTCTGCCGGATTTTTTTTTATGGTTCGTTTCATGTGATCACTCTGTTGCTGTCCTCGCTGCGATGCTGTTCCCTTTCGAGATCACGAATCAAATCACGGAATTCGGCAGCACGTTCGAAATTTTCCTGTTCGATGGCCTGGTGCAGCTCTGCGCGCAACGCGGCGATGTCCGGTGTGCTGGCAAAAACTCTGCGTGGCCGCGGGCGGGAGCCGATGTGTTTAAAGCTGCCGTGAATGCGCTTGAGAAGCTCAGAGAGCTCCTGTTCGAATACCTTGTAGCAGGTCGGGCAGCCGATAAGCCCTAATTTTTCAAAATCCTGCAGGGTGAGTCCGCATTGCGTGCAGGCCTTGGGTTCTGACTCTTCTTCCGGCTTCTGTTTTGCTTCCGGGCCGAGTATGGTCATCGATGCTTTTTCAAAAAACTCCTGAAGCCCCATGGTACTTTCTTCCTGCTTCTTTTGCGCACATGAAACGCAGAGCTGCATCTTTTCGCCGGCATCGCTGGTGTTGATAAAAACCGCTGCCGGATTGATCCCGCAAGCCTGACACACCGACTCACTTTTCATTCTGTTTGTCCTCGACTATTTTTCCGTCTTCAAGGCGTATGATCCTGTCCGCCAACTGTGCGAGCCGCATATTATGCGTTACCACGATGATCGTCTGCCCGGCCTTACGGCTTAAATTCCACAGCAGGCGGTGTAATTCTTCCGCCGACGCCCGGTCCAGGTTACCCGAAGGCTCGTCTGCGAGCAACAGCTTGGGCTCGTTCATCAGTGCCCGGGCAACAGCAACGCGTTGTTGCTCCCCGCCTGAAAGCTCCCCGGGCCGGTGCCCGGCTCTGCTCTCCAGCTTGACAGCACGCAAAAGTGATGCTGCCCGTTTGCGCGCTTCAGACCGCTTTACGCCGGCAATCAGAGCCGGCATCATCACATTTTCCAGGGCGGTGAATTCCTGCAGCAGGTGGTGGAATTGAAAAATGAAACCGACTTCTGTATTGCGGTAGCGAGCCAGTTGGTGCTCATCACCCTCAAAAATCGCTTGCCCGTCAATCTCCACGGTTCCTGCCGTCGGCCTGTCCAGTGCCCCGATGATGTGCAGCAGTGTACTTTTTCCCACTCCCGAAGGCCCGATGATGGCAACTACCTCACCTCGACGGACAACGAGATCAATGCCTTTGAGTACTTTTAACGACCCGCCTGTGCCGGTCTCATAGTTCCGGGTTAGCCCGGATGTAAATAATATCGGTTGCATATCCACTTTGTTTATTCATATCTGATGGCATCGACAGGATCGAGTTTTGATGCCTGCCAGGCCGGATAAATCGTGGCGAGCAAACTCAGTACGATCGCCGCGACGACAACGAGGACGCCGTCAAGCGTCTGTAATTTAACAGGTAGTGCATCGATAATGTAAACATCTCCCGGCAGGGAGAGAATTTTCCATTTGATCTGAATCAGGCAGGTGCCATAACCCAGAATCAGTCCCAACACCGTACCGATAACTCCGGCAACCAGCCCTTCGAAGACAAAAATTTTCATGATGCTGCGGGACGTGCTGCCCATGCTTTTCAGGATGCCGATTTCCTTGCGTTTTTCCAGCACCACCATGATCAGCGTGCTGACGATGTTGAACACCGCTACGATGATGATCAGCGAGAGGGCGATGAAAATGAGCCACTTTTCGAACTTCATCCAGGAAAAGAGATTTTTGTTCATCTCGAACCAGGTGATCGCCCGCAGGGGATAGGGAAACCCATCGACACGGTCTTCCATCAGCTTGCGCACGATGTCAGCGTTGTTCATGTCGTCGAGTTTGACCTGGATCCAGGAAACCCGGTCGCGTGGCAGCTCTGCCAGACGCTGCCCCTCGCGGATGGAGACAAAAGCAAAGTTGTCATCGTATTCGTACAGCCCGGTCTCGAAAAAACCAGCCACGCGGTAGGTGCGAAATCGGTGCATGGTTCCGGATGGGCCGGCCTCGACACCAGAGGCGCTGAGGATGGTGACGCGATCGCCGAGCACGACGTTCAGCCTGTCACCCAGCCAGCGCCCGAGCACAATTCCCGGGTAGGGGCGGCCTTTTTCCACCCTGACAGTGTCGAGGTTAAGCGTCCCCCAGGTGATGTTGTCGATCAGATTCGTCACTCTGGCTTCTCTGGCCGGGTCGATACCTTTGACAAAAACACCTTCCTTATATGTCTTGCCGCCGCTCGAGGAGATGATCAGACCTTTTTCTGAAACGCTGGGTGCCGTGGCAATGACATGGGGCAGGGAATCGACCTGCGCCATGATCTTTTCTACATTATTTATACCCCGATCATGGAAAGTGCGCAGGCGAATGTGCGCGTCAAAGCCGATAATTCGTGAGCGGACCTCCTCCTCGAATCCATTCGCCACACCCAGGGTGATGATCAGCGCTGCCACACCGAGCATGACGCCGAAGATGGAGATGTAGGTGATCAGGCTGATAAATCCGGTCTTGCGTTTTGACCTCAGGTAGCGTTTCGCGATAAAGAGTTCATATGACATAATGCAGATTTTCTGTGGTTGGTTTGGAGACGAAGTTTGGTTTGTCGTTAACGATGTGAATGGGTTCAGGGTTTTGGAGCGTACATGTGTTCGGGCAACGGTGCTTCCGGCAGGAGGTGCGCCTGCCGGAAGTACCAATCAGCGCTCCCGGCTTAACGTGCGTGCAGCGTTCATTTGTGAAAAATCAGGTCAATCGCGATACTGCTCCGGCCGCATCTGCGGGAAAAACAGCACGTCGCGGATTGAGGCCTGATCGGTGAACAACATCACCAGCCTGTCGATGCCGACTCCGAGACCGGTTGTCGGCGGCATGCCGTACTCGAGGGCACGCAGAAAATCTTCATCCAGAGGCTGGGCCTCATCGTCGCCCATCTCACGCAGCGCTACCTGTGCCATGAAGCGTTCGCGCTGGTCGATCGGGTCGTTGAGTTCGGTAAAGGCATTGCCCATCTCTTTCCCGGCGATAAAGGGCTCAAAGCGCTCCACCAGGCCGGGCTTGTCGCGGTGTTTTTTGGCCAGCGGCGAGAGCGAAAGCGGATGGTCGGTGATAAAAACCGGCTGGATCAGTTTCGGTTCCACCTTTTCGCTGAAAATTTCGTCGATGAACTTGCCCTGTCCCCATGATTTATCCCAGGAAATGTGCAGCTCATCAGCGATTTTGCGCAGCTCTTCCACCGGTTTTTCATAGAGATCGAAGCCTGTCTCCTTCTCGATCGCTTCGAGCAAGGGGATGCGTGGCCATGGCGGAGTCAGATCGATTTCTTTGCCCTGGAAAGTGAGCTGGTACGAGCCATTCACTTCCTTGGCGATCGTGCAGAACATGTCCTCGACCAGGTCCATCATGAAGTGGTAGTCCTCATAAGCCACATAGAGCTCCATCATGGTGAATTCCGGGTTATGGAAACGATCCATGCCCTCGTTGCGGAAATCCTTGGCAAATTCGAAGACGCCATCGTATCCCCCGACGATCAGCCGCTTCAAATACAACTCATTGGCGATGCGCAGATAGAGCGTCATATCCAGGGTATTGTGGTGCGTTGTGAAAGGGCGTGCCGTGGCTCCGCCATACAGTGGCTGCAAAATAGGGGTTTCCACCTCGAGATAACCGCGGCTGAGCAGGTAGTTCCGCATGCTGCCGATGATCTTGCTGCGTTTGACGAACACCTCGCGCACCTCACGGTTGACGATCAGATCGACATAGCGCTGGCGATAGCGTTGCTCCTTATCAGCAAAGGCATCGAAAACGAGGCGTTTGTCGCCCTCAACTTTCTCTTTGACCACAGGAAGGGGCCGCAATGTTTTGGATAGTATGCGGAATTCGCTGACCTCGATAGTGATTTCACCGGTCCGGGTTTTGAGTACCGATCCCGTGACACCGACGATATCGCCGATATCCACGAGTT
>DRLW01000009.1 GCA_011375275.1 Bacteroidota bacterium | reverse complement strand
ATGCAGATAGCCGGGATCGCGGCACCGGCGCTGCTGATCGTTGAGATGGGCTGGCTGCCGGTTCTGTTTACGGTCGGGTTGATCTCCCTCGGCGCAATCTGGTATTTCTACTATGCCCAGCAGCGCGTCGATCGGGATGGTGCCATCTTTCATGCTTTTGCCCGCCTCGGGAAACGCCAGTACAGCGGACTGGAGACAGAGCTGCGCGGGATTCTCAAGGAAAAAGGCCCGCGGGAGAAAGACCCCTTTGACGTCGTCCTTGCCAGAGCGCATGTCATCGCTGATTGTGGAGGTGAGTCATTTGAAACCATCGCGCGCCGGGCCTCTGCCGAGCTGGCACGCAGACTGCCGGTTTCCGAGGACACCCTCACCGATGCGTTCCTGCGCGGCACCCGTATCGGCGCCACGCCGGTATCCAACGGTGTCGCTCTGCCCCATACCAGGCTGAGTGAAATCGATAACCAGGAGCTGGTGATCGTGCGCTCACACGAGGGGCTTTTTGTCAAAAAGCATGAGGAAGAGCCGGATGAGGAAAAAAGGGAGGAAAACAGAATCCACGCTCTGTTTTTTCTGGTCAGTCCGGAGCAGAATCCCGGCATGCACCTGCGTATGCTGGCACAGATCGCCACGCATGCCGAGGAGGAGGATTTCATCGATAACTGGCTGAACGCCAGCGATGAGCATGAGCTGAAAAAACTGTTGTTGAAAGATGAGCGGTTTTTAACCATCGACGTCATGCCTGGTGCAAAGAATGCTTCGCTCATCGGTAAAAAGGTTTCGGAACTGAATTTCCCCGCCGAATGCCTGATCGCACTGCTCTATCGTGACAATGACATCATCATTCCACGCGGGGGCACTGAAATTCAAGCCGGAGACCGCCTGACAGTCATCGGTGAATCAGAGGACATCGAAGCCTTGCGCCAGCGCTTTGGGTGATCGGGGAGCAAACGATTCAGGAAGCGAAGCCGGCCCGGCATCCATGCACGAAGCGCTGGTTTATGAGTAAACCGGGCTGGTTCCCCACCTGTTTATCGCACGATTTTCCAGTTTCTCAGGCCAGCCCCTGTCTGTTTTCAGGTCTGAATATCGGTTTCGAGAGTGATTTTCTGCGGATCGAAGTTCTGATCGATCAGCTCGCGCAGGAGAGCAAACTCGCCGGGATCATGTTCCGCCGGAAGCCAGCAATAGTGCAGCCCGCCGTGAATGGCGGTGATTTCTTCACCCGATTCCTTGAAAATTTTTCTCACCACAAATGGCGTCGTCGCCTCAGGTGTCACCAGCTCGAGCGTCATGCCAGTCCGGATCGGGTTGCGCGGTTCCACTTTGATCAGCTTGCGCACCGGATCGTATGCGCGAATGATGCCGGCAAACTGATAGGCCGGGTGTTCCGGCCGGGCGCTGTCGAATTTTTGTGCAGAACGCCCCGGGTTTCCTTTGAGAAAGCCCGAAATCAGCCCGCGATTTGCAGTGGCAAAAATATCGCGCAGCAGCTCGCGATCGAAAGGCTTGCCGGCTTCCATATCGTCGATCGCCCGGCGGTAGGCGCGTGAAATCAACGCAGCATAATACAGCGACTTCGACCGCCCCTCCACCTTAAAACTGACCACACCGGCGTCGCGCAGCTCATGCAGATATTCGATTCCGCAGAGATCGCGCGCATTCATCAGATAGGTGCCGTTTTCATCCTCATCGATCTGCAGAAACTCACCCGGCCGCTCTGTTTCTTCAAGATAAAAATCGCCGCGCAGCGGCACATAGTCTTCACCGTGCTGCGTCATGCGGATCTCTGTTTCCGGCACGAAATTCTTCCACTCAACCGGCTGGTTCGGCTCTTTGCGATACATTTTATATTCCCACCGGCATGAGTTTGTGCACGTGCCCTGATTGGGATCACGCGAGGACATATAGTTGGAGATCAGACAGCGGCCGGAATATGCGATACAGATGGAACCGTGGACAAACGCCTCCAGCTCCAGCCCGGGGCAGTGCTCGTGGATTTCGGCGATCTCCCGGATCGACAACTCGCGGGACAGGATGATGCGCTGCACGCCGGCCTGTTGCCAGAACCTGGCGCTGGCCCAGTTGACCGTATTCGCCTGCACCGACAGATGAATCACCTCGTCCGGATAGCGCTCGCGCATGAGCATGATCACTCCGGGATCAGACATGATCCACGCGTCCGGGCGGCACTCCTGCAGCAGCTCGCCGACGTAATCGATAAAAGGCGTCACCTTGCGGTTGTGCGGGATGATGTTGGCTGTGACATAGACTTTTTTCCCGCGCTGGTGCGCGTAGTCGATGGCTTCGGCCACGGATTCGCGGATAAAACCATTCTCTCTCGCGCGCAAAGAATATTTCGGGATGCCGAGGTAAACCGCGTCCGCTCCCCAGGCGAAAGCGTATTGCATTTTTTCAAAATTTCCCGCCGGCATCAACAATTCGACAGATTTCATGCGTACTCCTGCATTTTTTTGATTATTTTACATGCGCAATGTACACAACCGCTCGTTTGGATTCAACGCCAAACTTGGTTCGGGTGTCATGTATGCAACACGGAGGCTGTATGGACAAAACAAACAGCACTGTGGCAAAACCGATAACGCCGATCATGATCGGAGCACTTCTCGATGTGATCGATTTTTTTACAGCCGGGCCGGTGGGACTCACTTTCGGATTCATCATCGGCGCTGGAATAACCTGGGTGCTGCTGACAATGACACACGTCCCGGCAAAGAAACGTCTGTGGTTCAGCATTCTCGCCGGTATCTACTGTACCACACCGCTGACCGGACTGCTCCCTCTGGGAACCCTGCTCGGTACGCTCATCGGTATCGGCATGTCACGGGGGAAAAACTGATCCGGCTGCGGCAGCAGCGCGGTAATCCCTCGGGTTGGGTGCGGGGAAAATGACAAAAAAATCATCATCATCCT
>DRLW01000008.1 GCA_011375275.1 Bacteroidota bacterium | reverse complement strand
GAAGACCGGAATCTCCCAGACTCAGGCACGTGGGCGAAAAGATGAGATTCCGGCGCTGCGCCGGGCCGGAATGACACATGCCGGTATCTGAGCCGGGCCCGGTTGGCTGAGTTAACTGGATACCCGGAAAGTAGCACAGAAGCTGGCGATCCTTCAGGGTCGTTTTTCCTGAAGTCTGAGCGCTGTGTCTGCGTCACGGGACAGGGCTGTGCAGCGCAGGCCGGAGCTCATATCCTGAGAGAAATATAAATGCGATCGCTATACAGATGTCACGATATTTTGTGTCCAGGGGGATAACTGATAAATAAATCGGGAGCTGGTCGCTACCCGGCAACTCAGGAAGCCGGATATTCTGCGGGCAGGCTGTTTTAGGCTCTTGCACTACCATGCGTACCCGGCTGGCATGAGTTGGGTCCTCCCGTATTGTATGCTGTGAACGTTATTCTGGACAGACAGGATGTGGTCGGATGCGCTTTTCCGAAAAAACGATACTTTTTGATTCCTTCTTTGAATTTTCCCGTTTTCTCCGTCTCCTCGGTGTTGATGAAAAAAAGATCGATGATCAGGATGGCCTGTTGTATCTGGCGATGGACTTGCACAATGAGCGCGGCGCGTTGCTGTGTAAATCCGGAACGCAGGTGAGCGCTGCGCTCTACCATAAGCTGGAGAACGTCTCCTCCGGCGGCAGGATACAAATTGAACTGGCCAAGAATGAGAAAATCACCGGCCGCCTCGCCGATATCGTGGTGTCTGCTCTGATCGTGGAGATGAACCATACCGATATTGCCCAAAAGGTCGGGGCGTCGTTGTTTGAGGCATACCAGGCCAGCATTGAAAAGGTAGCCAAAGAGGCCCTCTCCGGCAGCCAGCTCACTTATCTCTTTTTTGAAGAAGGAGCTTTCCAGCTCAAGGGTGATGGCGAGTTCAATGGCTTTGAGAAAAGTATGGTACACGGTCTGCGCATTTTGTTGATTGCCATGGGAATCGCTCTGAGCGGGGAAAACGTGCCGGATAATATGAATGCGGTCTTTACGGCTGGCGTACTGCAGGCTCTGTTGACCGTCAGGTCTGAGCAGGTGAATGAAAAAGAGACTGATAAACAAAAAATCATACAGTGGAAATTAACCCAACTGGCGGAGCTTCAGAAGATCGATGGGGTCGATGAAACGGCGGTACAGGCTCTGAAGCATGTTTTCAAACACGATGTAAAAGACTACAGCTATGTTGCCGGCATCGAGGCTCAGCACACAGTCGCCAAGATACTCTACGTCGCACTGTATTTCCACGGGGCGGTGTTTCTTTCCTCAGGAAACAGCAAAACAGTTAAAATCCTCAAGCAGATATATTCGCTGTCCAAACGCGGGGTTTTTGACGAAGCCATCGTCGAGAAGCTGGCGTACTGGATCGAAAAGGTCGCGGTTTTTCGTTTCTATAAAATCCTCGATTTTCTGCGTACGCAGTGCGCCAAAGGCGCAGACAGAACTGACGTGCCGGTCCCGTATCCCACCCGGGGTACTTCGACGCCGACCCTGTTCCTCTGCCGCGAGAACGACCAGACCTGCCCCCATCTTTCCAGCGCGTTGATGCAGATCAATGTCACTGTTGCTGAGGGCAAACTGTCCTCGGGGTCCTACACCAAATGCATCAAACTCACCCGTGAGCTGCAGAAATTTTACGACGAATACTATGAGCGCATCAAGGAAGAAATCAATGCAGATGTCAAAAACGGGTGACTAATCGCCTGCGTCGCGAGGGCGCTGCAAACGCGCTGCACGGAAGAGCAGGTCTGCAGATTGCAGAATTTTGCCGCGCAGGCGTTCGGGATAGTCAGGATGCTCCTCAAGAAATTGCCGGACGATCGCAGCGGCTTGTGGGGATGTATGGCCACTGAACAGGGCATCCAGCCAGCGTTTGGGGAAGAAAATATCACCTGTTTTCTGAATGTCGCGCAGGAGCTCCAGCCCGGGCCGCAGGTAATGCCGGGCCCCGGCGGCGCGTAACGGATGATTGAGATAGCGCAAAGATTCCAGAACCCAGGGTTCGTGTGTGCGCCGGGCCGGATTTTTCAGGCTGATAAAAAAGCTGTCGCGTTCGGCTTTTCGGGTTGAAAGGGCGGGCATGACGAACTGCAGCCGGGCGCGGCGGTCTGGATTGCTGAGGCGTGCGAGTTGCGCCGTGAGCAGAGAGTCGCTGTTTTGACCGGGGCGTACTGCCAGCTCCAGCGCCATGCGCGTGTACTGCCGCTGCGAAAAGGTTAAACCATCAACAGTCGTTGCCCCACTCCAGACTGAAAAAAGCCAGGCCACCCCTTCCTCGCTGAGAACCACATCCTGCAGAGCGTTGAACCACAGCGCTTTGAACGACTGCTCACCAGCTTCCTGCATCCTCTCCCGCAACAGACTTTCCAGCCGGGCCGCAAAGTGCGTGCGCTGGTCTGCGCTGAGAAAGCGCCACCACAGCGTCCGTAATGTACGCAGCAGCGTGTTGCAGATCAGCTCGGAGGATTCTTTGTGCAGACCGTTCAGCAAGGTCGCAAAAAACTGTTCCGGAGGGATAGTGCCGTTGAGCAGGTTGTCGTACAGGATCAGCCAGGCGGAAGCGCGCCACAAGTCGTTGTCAATCGTATCGATGGCGCGCAGCAGGAAGGCCATGCTGGTGGAGTCGGGGATAAATTCGCCGTACAGCAGGCCGCTGCTGTCGGGTAAAATACATTGGGGAATTGGCTCACCGATCGCTTCGTTGATCGGTGTCGAGGCTGCGCTGACATCCGTGCTGAAGGCGAGATCGGTGCCCTGCCGGAGCAGCAACAGCGTGGTTTTCTGCGGCCAGATTCTGCCCTGCCCTGCAGGGTCATCCTGCAAAAGGGAAAGCCCCGCGATACGGTCTTCAGTACGATGCAGCACCGTGCGCAGCCGCGGCCTGCCCGCTTCCTCAACCCAGACATGGCTCCACTGGCGCAGGTCTTCATCGCTGCGCTGGTCGAGAATCGCGATCAGATCAGGCCAGGTCGCGTTGGCATAGGAAAATTTGCGCAGATAGTCGCGCAGACCGTCGCGGAAAGCCCGTGCACCGAGACGGTTCTCCAGATGCTGCATGACGATCGGAGCCTTCTGATAGATGATAGCGCCGTACAGCGAACCTGCGCCGGCGAGGTTGTCGAGATGCTGGCGGATGGGGTTGGCCCCGGCAGACCGGTCCACCGCATAGGCCGGGGGAAAATGCGAGAGCAGAAAGCGGACGCGGTGGTCGATATCCGGGAACGCCGGATTGACGATTTTCGCAGCCATGAAGTTGGCGAAAACTTCCTTGGTCCAGACATCGTCGAACCAGTTCATCGTCACCAGATCACCGAACCACATGTGGGCGGTTTCATGCGCGATCAGGCTGGCGCGTCCGAGCTTCTGGCGTTGGGTCGCGGATTCATCCAGTAACAGGCTGGATGCCCGATAGAGCACAGCCCCGGGATGTTCCATACCGTTGTATTGGAAATCCGGAATGAGCACAAAAGCGAATTTTTGAAACGGGTAATCGATGCCGGTATAGTTTTCCAGCCAGTTCAGGGCAGAAGCATGCAGGCCGAAGATCGCCTGGCTGTTGCGGGCCAGTTTGCTGATGTTGGTTTCGCGATGGTACATCTCCAGTTCATGCCCATCGATGGTTTTGCTGATGCGTTGAAATTCGCCAGCAGCAAAAGCGAAGAGATACGTCGGCAGGGGAGGTGTGGCAGCGAAAGACCACGTTTGCCAGTCGCCGGAGGTGGTCTGCCTCTGTAAGGGGCCGTTGGCGACTGCGGTCCAGTGTGCCGGCAGAGTCAGGGTCAGAGTGAAGCGGGCTTTGAGGTTGGGCTGGTCAAAGCAGGGGAACACCTCCGAAGCCCGGCCGGGCACGAACAACGTGTACAGATAGTTTTCATTGCGGTTCAGCGGGTCATCGCCGGCTGTAAAGCTGATCTGCAGGCGGTTTTTGCCGGCTGTCAGCAGCCGGGCCGGGATGACAAGGTGACCGTTGATGGTACGCCACGGCACCGAGCGCCCTTGCAGCATGATGTCTGAAACCGCGCCATCTGCTGCCTTGAAGTCGAGAATCAGCGCAGTGGTAGTATCTCGCAGCAGGAAGTTCAGCTCGAGCTCAGCGGAGATGTTCGCCTGCCGTGCTTCCGGAATGATGAAGTGCACCGCATAGCTCAGGCTGTCAAGGCTGGCGGCTCTCTGCCGCGCCAGCGCCTCGCTGACACCGGATTCGGTCAAGGAGTCTTCCACCGCTGTGTAAGCGTTGAGAGCTGCTGCGTTAATGAGCAGAAAAAGCAGAAAATGCGTTTTTAACATGGGGAGTTCAGGGGGTTCGTCCGACAGAAAATTGCCGTATGGTCACATCAGAGTATCGGTGAACGATACATGGTTTCAACGATATACAGAGTACGGTGTGAATAAAACTGAGACAAGAGGAATCGGACGGATCGGGGGATGAGCTCACGCAGTATTCCGGGCAATACGTTCCGCCAGAAAAGAACCGGGTCTGTTTCAGGCTGGTTGCGTACTCCCCGGAATATTGGTGTCCTGCGTTGTATCTGTGGAGGTGTGGCTTTCAGGAAAGATTTGAGTGTCCCCACAACACCCTGGCGGCACATGGTGCGCAAGCTACTGCGCGCAGGAAGAAAGCCTAAGCATCCTGATCGAGATTATACCGATCGTACGTGGTGATACCGTCTTCACCGCCGACAGGGTCTTCTACTTCGCTGCTGTCGATAGAGAAGTCATTGCGATAGTCATCGGTATCATTTTCGCGGTGATCGTAGACATAATCGATGATCTGGCTGAGAATGTTGAAATTCATAGTACAGCTCCCTGGTTGTACGTTCAAAGTTGTTTTGAGGTTATAAACAAAAAATATGTTTGCGGAAAACTGTTGCTGATTTTTCGTTTCCTGCCTATTCGGCGATGGTTCCGACTCCGAGATAGTACTCTGCCTTGGCAGCATATTCGCTGGCCGGATAGTTTTCCAGCAGGCGAATCAGCCACTCGCGCGCCTGGCGGTAGTTGCCGAGTTTGATCGCAGAGCGGCCGAGCATGAGCAGGGCGTCATCGTGTTTCCATGATTTCTCATATTCAAACACGCGGCTGAAAAATTCCGCGGCTTTGGCATATTCCTTCAGACCGAAATAGCTTTCACCGATCCAGTACCAGCAGTTGCTTGCCAATGCATTGCCAGGGTCTGCCTCGGCGAGAAAACGAAAATTTTCGATCGCCTTTCTGTAGTTTCTCTTCTGAAAATCCATCAGACCGCGATCGTAGCGTTCATTGTATTCCTGCGGCGAGATGCGCTGGCGCTGCTGAGGTGGTGTTTCCGGCTCCGGCTCTGCATCGCGGGTTGGCATGGCCGGGTCTGCAGCAGCCTCTTCTTCGTCGTGCAGCTCCGGGCTTTCTTCTGCCGGAAATAAATCCTGCTCCGGCTTCGTTTCCGAAACCGGATCTTCCGGCGGGGTTGGTTCGCTCTCGAGGCTGTCCATGCGTGCGAACAGCTCCTCTGCCGTGTCTGGCTCCAGCGCCGGTTCGTTTTCATCGAGCAGGTCGATTTCGGTGATCTCGAGCTCTTCGTGAATGCTTTTTTCGCGCGAGGGCTGAAAATAGTCGATGCCGGCGCGAAACGTGAAATACATATCCGATCCGGAGTTGATGATCTGGTCCAGTTCATCGCTGGTGGTGTATTTTGCAACTCCGGAAACGGAAAAGGCGAGTTTTTCCGAGAAAAACCATCGCAGGCCCGGGCCGGCGAAAAATTCCGCGGCTATGCCGCTGGCGCTGTTTTGCGGGCTGAAACGCAGCAGGCCTGCACCAGTGCTGATAAAAGCCTGCAGACGTGATTTTTTGAGCACATAGGTATCGACGGCAAAATCCAGCGCCAGCAGGGAAGTTGTCTCTGTACCGGCTGTTGCCGAACGCAGGTAACCGACTGAGGAAAAGGACGGAGAAAAACTGAAGCCGAAGCGCTGGCTCAGGTTGATCAGCAGCGACGCCTGGCCGCCGAATCCAAAGGGAGTCGTTGCCGCATCGCTGTAGAGCTGGCTGGCGACGCCTGCCGCACCAACGCCGAATTTGCTTTCGCCCTGTTGGCCGAAAAGCGGCACTGCCAGCAGCAAAACTATACCGGCAATGCCAAGACGTGTGCCTGTTTTTTGCATGATATGCCTCGTTGAAAAATAGCGGCTGAAGAGAGTCTGGTTTTTGTCGGAAAAATCCGGAAATGACTGGATGGACGGCAGCGCACCCATATCACTTGCAGGTTGTGCTGGATAGTCTCAGTGTATCCTGTTATCTCAGCTAGCCAGGCCTGATGCAGATATCGACATCTGCCATTCCGGCCAGGCGAAGCGATGTGCCGGAATCTCATCTTTTTCGCTACCTGCCTGAGTCTGGGAGATTCCGGTCTTCCCCTGCGGGGAGACCGCAATGACAGCTTTGGGGCAGGCACGCGCTGTTGTAAGGCGGTCTGGTTGAAAAGATGTAACCGTGCTGAAAAAAGTGGATAACCAGATATCAGGTCGTGTAACTATCGCGTTTTCAGGATGATTTCGGCAGAAAGGGAGGCGGGGATGAGTGAAATGGAAAAAATGTCATCAAGTGGGCTGAATTGTAATCT
>DRLW01000007.1 GCA_011375275.1 Bacteroidota bacterium | reverse complement strand
TTGCGATCACCACAGCATCGACTTCCGGAGAGCTGATGACCTGCTCGAAATCCCGGGTCGTCTGGACAGCAGGGTAGCGGGTGCGAATTTTTTCCAGCTTTTCATCGTCGAGATCGCAGGCGATGAGCCTGCCGCATGCGCGGGACTCGTACAGGTTGCGCAGCAGGTTTGGCCCCCAGTAGCCGAGGCCAATGACAGCAATTGAGATAGACATGATCGATTCCGGAATGAGTAAGAACTTTCAGGGTAACCTGATTTTTTTATAAATAAACGCATCGCGCCAGGGGAGCCGGGATATCTGAAAACTTCGCATGACAAAGTGTTCTGTTAAAATGTGTCAGCAACATATTTTCAGATGATGTTCTCTCACGATAAAAAATCTTTCAGATTAAGAACAATCAAATGTAAACATTTCGGCAGGAATAGCAACATCGATCTGTCAGGTTATGTATTTTTGCCGGTCTGCAATCGTTCGCAATAAAGTAGCACAGGCGCTATTATTTCAATAGTAAAGCGAAAAGGAGGATACGTGTCACAGGGGAAATGCAGAAAAAAAAACATGCAAACGGGGAAGCTTGCTATACTGTTTCTCTGCCTGGCACTGATCAGCTGCGAGCACCGGCTTGGGTTGTTGGGTACGCAGAAAATCCGTTTTCAGGTGAGTTATAATCCCTACGAAGAAGTCATTTGGCAGGAGTGGCGACGCTGCCTCTCCCAGCATCATGACCACATCAACGCACGTGTCGATCGTATCCGGGCTTATGACCGGGCCGGCTATCAGGCTGTAGTGATGCTGGGCTATGGTGGTAATCCGAAACTGCCTTTTGCCTATCGACAGCGGCTCTGGCCTGTCGGTCAGGTGGTCGAAGGTTTCAACAATGACGATGAATTATTGGCCACACTGGATAACATCCGTTTTTTTATCCCGGCGATGGAAGAACCGGGGAGAGAACACACCACCTCACCGTTTTTGACGCAGTACATCGAAAAATATCCCGAAAATTCAGGAAAACAAAAAGCGCAAAATCAATATCAAACACCGGCAGAGGCTATGGCGCTGATCACGAAATTGGGGGGCATCCCCGTGCTAGCGCATCCGACGCGGACTTATCGGAATTACGCAAATTTGCCGCTGAATATACATGTCGAAATCTATAACGCTCAGTTTCGCTATCGTTTTTTCAAGGGGGATAGACCACAGGATGACAACGAACATTTTCTCAAAATATGGGATGCGTTGCTTCTCGAGCGATCCACGCGTACATGGGGGTACGCCGTGAACGACTGGCACGGCCCATTTAATTTGGAATTGCGCAGCGAAAATCCTGAAATTTACGACAGCGGGAAAACGCTGGTGATGGTGAAGGAGTTCAGTATCGAAGCGTATCGCCGGTCGATCGAACGCGGCGCGTTTTTCGCTATCCGAGACCTTGGTGTCGAGAAAAATCGTTATCCCCGTATAGACAGCATCGCGGTTACCGGCACCGCGATCGAAATTTTTTCGCAAGCCGGCGCTGAGGTGCGCTGGATCGGCAACGGCGCGCTGATCGCCAGCGATTCCAGGCTCCTGCTGCAGAGCCTTCCCGAAAACTTACGGTACGCCCGCGCGGAAGTCAGCAACGAACATGGCACGGTGTTCGTGCAGCCGTTCACGCTCAGGCCTGCTGTTCCCCGGTGAGCCTCCGGTAAAGCTCCACTAACTTCATCCTCTCCTGTTCCCAGTTCATAGTTTCCTGTATGGCGCGCGTACCGTTTGCGCCCATCTCGCGGCGTTTTTCAGGATCGCCGGCCAACTCGCGTATTGCCTGCGCCAGCGCCCTGTCACTGTTTTCCTGCACCACCACCCCGCATTTGTATGCCTCGACCACCTGCCGGATTTCCCCGACATCCGAGGCGATGACCGGTACGCCCATAGCCATGGATTCGAACAATTTCATCGGGCTAATGTAACGGAATATCGGTGTCGGGTGGTAGAGCATGACCGATATATCCATCGCGCGGTAGTAGGCGACAACTTCGGTCGGGGGAATGAACCCGGTTACAGTCACTCTGGTGTTGATCCCCTGCATGAGACGTTCAAATTCGCGGCTGAAGTTGGGCGTAACGCCGCCAACGAGCAGCAGCTCCGGCGACAGTTCACGCACCTGGTCCAACGCCTCGATGAGTTCTTCGATACCTGTGTCCGGCTGAATAGTGCCAATACGGCCGATTACGATTCCGGTCCCAGTGCCGCGTTTCTCCTCACCGGCACTGAAAAGCGTCTTTTCAGGATAGTTGTACAAGATCGTCACGGGCCGTGGTGTCAATGCACGGAAACGCGCTGCCATCAGTTCGTTCACGGTGATGATGGTATCAACACGGCGGGAGAGAAATTTCTCCAGCCCGCGCATGATGGCGAGGATATAACCCGGTTGCGACAGTTCAAACATTTCCGGATAGGGATCGTGGGCATCGAAAATAACTGGTCTGCGCCGCAGCCGGCAGGCGAGCAGGCCGGGGAGAACGGTATTGAGGTCCTGGCATTGCAGAGCAGCGAATTCAGCACGCAGGAGTGTAAAAAAAGCCTTAAACCAGAACGCCAGGGTGCGCACCCCCTGGAGGATACCACCGCGGCTGAAAGTGCCGCTGGAGGCGATATTGGTAATCTCCAGTCCATCGATCTGCTGCTGAGCCGGCAGCGTGCCTCTGCGGTCCCAGGCGTACACATGCACACGGAACCCGTGGTCGAGCAGTGCTTTGGTTTCCTTGCGTAACTGGGCGTTGTCCTGGTATGGATAGCTGACCAGAAATGCGATTGTGGGTATTGGCTTCATGAGATATGCCCCCTGAGCAGGTGGCGGTAGAGTTCTTCACTGTTTTTGCGAATGTCGAAAAAGTTTCAGCCCGATCGCGCGCGAGGGTTGCGAGATGGTGCCGGGCAGTCGGGTCAGTGATCAGAGCATGCAGTTTTGCTTCAAGTGCACCGGCGTCGCGAGGTGGAACGAGCCAGGATTCATAGTCCGGCCCGAGCACATCGCGGATGCCGGGAATGTTCGTGCCGATAACAGGCAGCATGCAGGCAGCAGCTTCGACGACGGCGTTTGGCAGGCCCTCATGATAGCTTGGAAAAACGAAGATATCCGCCGCATTCAGCAGTTCTGCGCTGAGATGATGGGCTGTCTCACCAGCCATGGTGACGCGCTGTTGCAGTTCATTTTCAGCGATCCAGCGTTCGAATTCCGTCCGCAGGGGGCCATCGCCGATGATAAGCAGGCGCAGCCGCTCATGTATCCGGGCCAGTCTGGAGAAGGCTGCCATCAGTTCACGCAGACCTTTGTCTGCACGCAGAAAACCGAGATAGGAGATCACGAGATCGTTTACCGAAAAAGAAAGCCGCTGTCTGGCCGCTGTGCGGGTTTTGGCATCAGGGGCAAAGTGTGTGAGATCGCAGCCGCGAAACAGGGGTTTCACCTTCGCCTGAGCACAGATATCGCGTGCGATACGTGCCAGATCACTGCCGGTTGTGAACAGACCTGCGAGATGTTCGAGAATGTGGCGCGTGCGCACATGCATACGCCTGCTTTGAAAAGGGAAGACGTTCAGGTCTTCCCCGACAGCATAGCAGAAAGCCGGTATACCGTATTCGTCTGCCAGACGCAGCGCGGCCTCGCCATCAGGGATGATGGAGTTGGCGAGGATGGCGTCGAATCGGGCATGGGGGTGATTTTTACGAATATGGCGGCGCAGGGAATAGAAGCAGGCTGATCCGCTCAGGGGGCGATACCAGGCGCCGGGCAAACGCAGAAAGCGGACATATTCAACGAGAAAAATGCCATAGTCCCTGCGCGTCTCGATGCGATG
>DRLW01000006.1 GCA_011375275.1 Bacteroidota bacterium | reverse complement strand
GGTCACAGCACATGCCGGCACCAGAACCGTCATTCCGGTTTCCCCGCAGGGGAAGACCGGAATCTCCCGGACTGAAACACGTGCCCGAAAAGATGAGATTCCGGCACTGCGCTGCGCTTGGCCGGAATGACAGATGCCGGTATCTGCATCAGGTCCAGATTGCTGGGTGAAGTGCTTCTCTCATTACACCGCTCCTGCGGTGTGACGCCACTGTTGCCGCTCCCGCGGCAAGAATCCCTTTTCCCGCCCACAGGATCGTTTAATCGACCGCGCTTTTCAGTTCTTTTCTTTGATTCAGACGCAACCAGTTATAGCGGGCTTTTTTGGCCTGCTCAAAATCGCCCCGACGCAGATAAGCCCGGGACAGCAGGCGGTACATTTGCTTTTTCTCCTCGAGGGAAAGCGCCTCCTGTCCAGCCATCGCCTGGTTGCAGTGCCGGATCACCTGATTGGGATCATTCTGCACGATCTTGGCGATCTCCAGATGGCTGCGCGCGCGATCCGGCCAGTCGATCTGCGTGGCCTGCAAAAAATAGGCATAGGCATCCTGCCATTTTTTTTCACGGCTGTAGATCAAGCCGAGATTGTGGCACATGATCGCATAATCTTCGAGATAACGAGTCCTGACACTGTCAGCGATGCTGCCGCCGTCTCCCTGCTGCAAGCGCCTGATCAGCACGTGCATGCGCTCGACCCCTTCTGCTTTTTTGCCCAGCTTCTGATACATGAGCACCGAAGCGCGCCATTCGATTTCGTCACGGGCGCGGGCGGTTTTCAACGTACCGGCGAGCTGCCACAGACCTTTGACCGCCTCGTCATATTTGCCCTCAGCCTGCAGGGCCAGCAGTTCATCACGGCGCTCCGAACCGGCGATATTGCCGTCATCCCAGTTGATCCAGTCGATATAACTGTGCACATTCAACGTATCCTGGCGCGTCGCTGCCAGAGACAGGGCCCTGGCCAGGATCGACAACGCACTGTCGGCATGATGCAGCTTGGCCTGCACAACACCCTGGTAGAAAACATAGCTGAACAGAATTGTCGAATCGATCTGGGCAGGGGCAGCCTCAGCGCCATCTTCGCTGACATAATCGACATTTGTGAACGCAGTCTCCTGCAGCACGCGTTCCGCCTGGCGGAAAACATCGTAGGCCTGCTGCCATTCCTGCAGAGCAAACCAGGTTTCGGCCAGGCTGGCGTAGGCGAGGTGATTGCCTTTATCCAGGCGCAACAGCTTTTGCAGTGTTTCGGCCGCCTGGCGATAGTCGCCTTCGCGTTTGAGCCGGTCAGCACGCAAGCGATACATCCGTGCCAGCCAGCCTCTGGCTTCGAGATCAAAGGGATTGTACATCAAGGCTTTGCGAAAACGGGCGATGGCGCTGTCCAGCAGGGCGACCATGCGCTTTTCGGTCTGGACAGTACTCTGTTTGCGCTTTAAATCGACGAAACGGGTCACCATTTCTGCTGCTTCATTGTAGGCCTGCAGCCCACTCAGGCTGTCGAGCTCGCTGACCGGCCCGGGTGATTCCAGCAGGCGCCAGAGGGAATCGCTTTCGACAAACGCCTGGCGGGCCTGTTGCTTGACGGTCTCTGCTTTTTCCTCTGCCTGCGGAGCGATAAAAATGGTGCGCGCCAGCGAATCTGCCATCTGCGCCACAGTACTGTCCACGCCGGCAGGGACGCGATAATGCCGCGCCGTGGAACCACCGGCACAGGCAGAAAACTGCACCACCAGAGCAAAGGCCAAAACCGAAGCTGCATTCATCATCACATGCTGTATCCTGTTCCCTGTCATCGTTCCTTTACCTGTTCCCACCATGAAAGAAAAATGCGATAAAATTCCCGTGTTCGCTGATCAGCCGGTGATTCCTGCGAGGTTTCGAATGAAAAAATCCCCCGTTCCCGGTCGCGGCTCACGGTGCCAATGCGAAAATAATTGCTCTGCTTTTTGAATCCCTTATCGATCAGCAGAGTCGCGGTGTTTTTTTCCACCAGACAGATGCGGATTTCGTACTGCTGCTCCTGGCAAATGAGAAAAATATCAAAGTCCCGCCCCTCAGCGGTAAAACGCTCCCGCGAGGTCAAATCATGCTGTTCATAGCCCATAAAACTCTTCACGACCGTGGACAGCTCAGCCGGATTTCGCTTCATCCACTCGATCAGTTTTTTGTAGATCGGAGCCAGGTTGGCGAACTCATCTCCGATAGCTTTGGTATCCAGCAAGGGAACATTGATAACCACCTCATCGAGATTTTTCTCACCCGGAGCGCTGATATCCGGCTGGCCGATCTCATAGCCAGTGTCCTGAATATTCAGATTGCTCGAATTACCTGCTTTGAGCGGCACGCTGGATAAAACCTTTTCCGTGCCCCGGGAGGCCTGCGGAATGGGAAAACCCGGATTGACAAAGCTCTCGGTCGGCACATCGATTGTCGTCGGGCCATCGTCAGGAGTTTCCAAATCCAGCTCGGGCTTGACGTTCACATGCTCATAAGCATTGGGAACCATCTTGGGACGATCGATGAACCTCTGGTCCGGCGGCGCCAGCTCTTCGCTCAGGTTAGCCAGGTCAAATTTGCGCTGTGGCGTCTGGCTTCGTACCGGCCTGACGATATCTTCCTGCTCGATCGGCTGGCTCTCCGGCTTGGGTTCAACCTCGTGAAAAACATCGAGATTGATGATTTCCAGGGGGATTTCCTCGAAATCCGGCACGACCATGGTGGCATCCGGCAGCGCGAGCGTGTCCATGGCAAGATAAAAAACGCCGAGGAATATCAGCGTCAATACCCAGCTCAGCAACCCTTGGGTCCGCTCGAGATATTTAGAGCTGGAGAGATGCATAATTATAGACAATGTTCCGTTTGAGGTTCAGTTTCCGGCAGAGATCGAGAACATCCACAGTCAGTTGCACCGGTGTTTCGCCATCCGGCTGCACCAGAACGACGATATCTTTGCCGAGCTGATGATAATAGTCGGCACGCTTCTTTAACTGAGCTTCCAGCTCATCCATATCCATGGCCCGGGAAACCGGTTCCTTTTCGATGAGGTGAAAAACCGAGGCTGAGTCGATTTTTACAAAAACGACCTCGAAGCGGGACGCCGCCTTGAAATCATCCACCGGAGTCGGCAGCTTGATCTGCGTCTGGATGCGGATATCGCTGATCGAGATAAACCCGAAAAGGATGATCAGGGCGATATCGATCAGGCGGATGATCAGCCCGCCACGGGTCAATTCTGCTCTTGTTTCCATTTCCGCTCACCGGTTTCGAATACGGCGCACATCGAGGCCTTTGGGAACGCTCAAATTATCACAAATTGCTGCCACAGCCATGGTGTACTTGATCGGCGTGCTCTTGTGCGGCCGCACGCGCACGCGCACGGCTGAACCGCGGGTGCGCGCCTCGTTGCGCATCTGCAGCAGGTAGTTATACAGAGCTTTCGGTGTTTCCAGCCGGCGCTGCTCGTGCTCGACCAGATAGTCGCCGCTCTCAGAAATGGCGACAACCAGTAACTCTTCGCGATCCGGCGGTGTAACAGGCGTCATGCTGCTCGTGGGCAAGACCACTTCGCTCTTATCGCTCACTTCGGAAATCGAGATAAAGCCGAAAAGCAGGATCAACACCACGTCGATCAAGCGTAACATCATGCTCCGTTTGCTCACGATACAGCTTCCTCACGGGGTTGCGCCATGGCCTCAAAAACGAGCGGTGATTTCAGCAGACCGCGCGCCACAACAGAGACCTGATTGACACCGGGGACCGGCCCGAGAATCAAAGTCGCCTCAGCACAGCCATCAGCATCGGTCCGGGTTTCATAGCTCACCTTCTGGCCACGCATGCGGCCCTTCAAACGCGAAAAAAGACCATCAACCGGCTGCTCGGCTGCCTGGTTGCTGAGATTTTCAAACGTTCCGTTGCCTTTGGTGATGGAAAAGGTCACCGGATGATCATCGATAACATTGTCATAGACATCGAGAACACGCACGACGAGAGGCTTTTCCAGACGCTGGCCCACGGTTGCGGACTGGTGGTTCCCGCTCACCGCTTCGATGCGTGCCGGCGGCCCGGGAACACCGTTGATGACAAACTCCAAACTCTTGTTTTCCTGGTTGACGAGAGAGGCGCGGATCTTGCGCTCACCAACAGCCTTATCGAGCTGAAAATGGGCCGTCGCCTGCCCTCTTTTATTCGAGGTCACCTGATGCCGGCGCTTGTTGCCCGGGAAGTAGCCGCCATTGCCGTTGAGTTCAAAAACCACTTCCAGTCCCTCAACCGGAACGCCCTTCTCGTTCAAAACCTGAATCGTCAGCGGCTTCAGCAACGGTTTACCGACGGTCGCTGTCTGCTGGAGATCGCTGAGAACGTTGAAGGAGAAGCCTTCGATAGTGCCCTCATCGCTGTCTTTTGCCGACTCGTACCGCATGGCCTCGCGCGCGCGCTCCATCTGCATTTCCTGCTCTTTGTTTCCGATCATGCGCATGCGCAGGGAATCGACAATAGCAAAAATCGCTTCGATGCGCTTGTTGAAAAAATTGGAGACCTCTGTGCTGGCAAAATTGATGATGATGCTGACAACGATGCCTAACAACGTGGTGATCAGAGCGATCCCCATGCCGTTGAGGATGCGCTGGTTATCCAGCGTTCCGCCGAAAAAGGTGAGAAACATCCCCCAGACGGTTCCGAGCAGTCCGAGGGCACCGGCAGTGTCGGAAAGAAAACTCATGCGTTCGCGAAAACGGCTGAACTGGTCCTGCTGGCTCTTGATAAAACTGTTGAGCTCTTCCTGCAAAACCTCGACCCGCCCGGTGCTGTAATAAATTTCAAAAAGCTTGCCCATGAGCTGGCGAATCAGGCTCGGGCGGCTTTTCTCGATCGTTACCTGCAGGTCCTCAAAACCGATCTCGTTGATGCCGACCTTCTCCAGATCATGGCCATTGACATAGTCGATTGTCAGCTCGATGATTTTTTTCAGGATGAATAGAATGGCGAGAGCAAGAATGCCGAAGATCGCCCAGCGGATGCCACCTCCGAGCTCGGTCAGTTGCCACAGCGAGCGGATGTCACGAATCTGAGTCAGCTGTTCTGCCGAACTGCTCTCTTCAACATTCCGGAGATTTTCATCTACGGTTTGGGGTGTGGTCTGCGGTTGTTCCTGCAAGGCTGCAACCTGCCCGTTGAACAGGACTACGGCGGCCAGCAGGGTTAGCAGTATCAAAAATCTTTGCATATTCAGGCTTCCTCTTCCCTACCTGCGTTCACTCTTTCAATTCAACCCGTTATTATCCCCTGAAACACCCCCTGGCTGTCCCCCGGAAAACATCACAAAACAACAAACCGGCGCAGACGCAGACTGAGAGCACTCAGCTCTGCCTGCACAGGCAATCCAAAACCTCATCATTTTCTTTGCTTGAAATGGTGCGATCACTGGTGAGAACCACAGGGAAATACAGCTGCGGGAAGAAATTACACGCGCATCCGACAGCTATAAAATTTTTACACTATACATCTTATATAAATCACTACCTGAGGGTTCGTTCTGATCGCGTTCCCTTTCGATCTGAACACCTTCCCTGCGTACCCTGGACCCATTCCCGAATGAGTCACGTGCTGCTACGACGATATGCCATCTATGATACAACACCAATGTACACGTAAATGCAAGAATGGTACCACATGCCGGAACATGTACTCTCTGTAACACAGGTGGCATGAATAAGCCGAAATTCGCAAAACTCACCGAAAGTGAACACGAAAAGGAGGGGAATCACCACGAATTCGGGCCAGACAAAAACTTTGAAAAAACAGTCACTTGTCTCAACATTATCCGCACATACAATTTTGAAATTGAGCTGTCAATCCTGCAATAAAAAAGGCGTGTTCGCTATCGATAACCCGGTTCAAATCATTAAGATTGGGGGACATCTCATGATTTGTATCGATAACAGAGCACGCCTTTTCAACTGTATTGCGTCATCTCTGTCGAAAGGCCCGTGCCGGCTCTCTGTCCATCTTCCGAGTCGTGTCACTGGAATATGGATATCGACCGACTTGTCATTCAAATACGGACATTACAGCAAAAATGCAGAAATGTCCTCCTGGCAATTCTTTGAAGAAGACTGCAACATTTCTTTCCTGTTCCAGCAGAAGATGGTGGAAAATCAGACAGGGTTTGTGCATAATTTTCACTATCCGGGAAAATTATGCCCGAAAGCTCAGGGCAGAGAACGCAAAACCATGCCGCTCACCGGCCGGATGACGATATTTGTACCGCCATCGACGTGGATCAGCCCTTTGGTGCCGGCACGGGCGGAATCCACGACCACCTGCCACCGGCCCGGCGGTGCCGGCACGACCATGTTCATCTCCGGATTGGCGTTGAGAATGACAAAAAAACGGCGGTCATTCAATGATTTATCCGGATTAATGGTAAATGCCAACCCAAACGGTGTTTCCAGAGGCAGATAGCGAAGATTTTCTGCCGGGGTTTTCCCCAGCGCCGGGTGTGCCTTCCGCAATGCGATCAGACCGCGGTAATAGTCCACCAGCTCCCGGTTCATTTCCCGGTGTCTCCAGTTGAGCCAGTTGGTCTCGTCATCTTTTTCATAGCTGTTGTGATCGATATGCCCGACTTTCGCATCCGGCACATCTGTCGGCGCGATGACTTTGCTGCGCGCCCAGTCCTGGCCCTGCGATATCATCACCGGCCCCTGGCTGACGAACAAACACAGAGCGGCAAACCGGTTCAGTGCCAGTTGCTCACCACGCACCACGGCGTTCGCATCTACATCCGTGATGACGCTGTCTTCCGCCACCGCCCCGCTGCCAAGGCGGATGAAATCACCCAGGGTATGGTCATCATGGGATTCAAGATAGTTCACCGAGTGGGCGGTTTCCTGAAACAGCCCACCATATTTGGCCAGGGTGCCGCGCATGTAGTTCGCGATCGTCTCCGGAGAATTATTGCCCTGCCAGCGGCCAAAAATAAAGCCATGGCCATCTTTGGGATTCTGGCCCTTGATGCCGTTACGAATCTGATCATTCCATGCAGCCCAGCCGTGGCGGGAAAACTCTGCCGGCTCCCATTCTCCCCCGCCCCAGGGCTCTGCGATCAAAATGACATTCGGATTGATCGCCCGCGCTGCCTGCGTGATCGCATCGACCGTTTCCCAGTCGATCAAGGCCGCGAGATCAAAACGGAAGCCATCGACGTGATACTCCTTCAGCCAGTGCACAACACTGTCCACGATCAGGCGCCGCGCCATCGGCCGCTCGGTTTTGAAATCATTACCGCACCATGACCTGGACTGGTACTCCAGCTCATCATCGAGGCGGAAATAGTACTTTTTATCCGCCAGTTTGAAACAGTTCTGGTCATACTGCGCCACATGATTATACACCACATCGATGATCACCGCGATGCCCTCCCGGTGCAGCGCTTTAACGACATCTTTAAACTCGCGCACCGCGCGGCCATCCGCGCCGCTGAACCGGCCCGGCTCCAGACTTTCACCAGAAGCATAATAACTCTCTGGTGCAAAAAAATACGAAGTCATGTACCCCCAGTGGTTACGCTCGTAAGGGTTCCACGTGTTCTCCACCGGCAAAGATTTGTCTTTGTACGGTATTTCGATGTTGCCGAAATCATGAACAGGCAAAAACTCGACAGCATTGACACCGAGGTCTTTGAAATAATTCAATCCACCGGGGGTCTCAGGGTCGAGCAGAGCCTTGTATGATCCACGCAGCGAGTCGGCAATACCCGAACTCGGGTGTGCGGTGAGATCGCGCACATGGGCTTCCATGATGATCAAGTCGCGCCAGTCATACTGCAGGAAGGTATCCCCTTCCCAGTCATAATCATCCCGGAAAATCAGGGTGCGGCCTTCATGCTTATAATCATTGCGTGTGGCGACCGCCGGCGAGTATGGGTCTGCGATCAACTTGTCGGGATCGAAAACCTCTCCGTGCCCAGCCGGGCCGTCCACGGAATAGGCATAGTATTTTCCCGCAAGGTTTTGTGTGATGACCAGCTCCCAAACACCATCTTTATCCATAGTCATGGCATACCGGCCGGCCGGCTCAGAATCAGGGCGGTCGAAAAGCACCAGCTCCACTGCATTTGCACGCGGAGAAAAAAGGCGGAAAGTAGTCTGCTTTTCGCTGAGCTCATAACCAAGGGGCTTTTCTGAATAAAACTCATCGAGCACTGCACCGAGGGCCACCGGCTTTTCACCCAATCCGGCGATGCTGACGCGATATGTCGTGCGAATATCCAGAGCATCGGTTTCCAGAGAAACCCTGTTTGCCGAAACACTAATTTTTCTGATATCCACTTCCGGGCTGATCACGACCCGGGGTGGTTCAGCCACAGGGTTTTGAGTGGTGATCTCGATTTGATTCCGGCTCTGCATCACAGCAGAAAGCACGCGGTTTTCCTGCGCCTGG
>DRLW01000005.1 GCA_011375275.1 Bacteroidota bacterium | reverse complement strand
GCAGATCGCTGCCAGAAATGCGCCGCCAAAAATATAGACGCCGTAGATTGTCGAAAACCAGTGCGGATCCAGAGACATGAGCCAGTCAAACGCAGCATAGGTGATGGTCAGGGCGAAGAGGATGATACCTGCTGCGCTGGTACCTTTGATTTTCTTATCGAGAGCGTCGGAATGGCCTTCTGTATCCTGGCGTACCGAAGCTTTATACAGCACGCGCGCCAGCACGGTCCAGACGATCAGATAGACTGCGGAACGGATGTAGAAAAAGGTCGTGTTCAGGTAGCCGACTTTTTTCGTCAGCAGTGCATCATGCTTGACCGCTTCGACATCGGTCCAGTGGTACAAGTGTTTCATGCCAAAAATGATCGGGATGAAGAAGATGATCATCAAGGGCAGAAAGGCCATAAACGCCTCGGAGATGCGTCGCAAGACCACGCTCCAGGTCGCGTTGGTCAAGTGCTTGACCATGGTAAAGAAAAGGCTTCCGAGGGCAATGGAGCCCCAGAAGAAGAAGGCTGTCAGGTAGGAGAAGTAGAACTGCTCCTCAGCCTGAAAATAGCCGAAAGCGCTTGCAGCGAGCCCGATGACACCAAGAATCAGGGCAAGCTTGCCGTTGCTGCCTTTTTCTTCAAGTTTTTTATTCAGACTATCGAATTCCATATTCCGCTCTCTTTTCCTCTGGCAAATCTTTTACTGAAGCATTTTGACTTCTTTGCAATGCACGAATATACGCAACGATAGCCCACCGGTCTGCAACAGCGATCTGGTGCTTATAGCCGGGCATGTTACGCACACCATTTGAGATAACTTCGAAAAAATATCCATCATCAAAATTCCGTACCTGGTCGGTATGGAAATTCGGCGGAGGCAGCATGCCTTTCTTCACGATGATGCCGGCACCATCGCCGAGAGGGCTGTGGCAGGGAGCACAGTAGATATTGTACCGTTCCTGACCGCGCTTGAGCAGGTCCATAGTGATGGCCACGGGCAGTTTTTTAACGGTCTTTCCGCCGGCGGTCTTGCCTGTGTAGTACACATCGTCGGCGCGCAGATCACCACGGGCAACAGTGCCCTCAACCGGCAGGCGCATGGTCATGCCATCAGCAAAAAACTCACTTTTTGCCTGCGGCTTGTATTTCTCCTGTGAATCCATATTCGGATTCAGGTGGATGGGCGGTTTTTCCGAAGGCAGGCCGCGAAAACAACCGGTCAGGGACAGCAACAACACGCCGGATATGGCAAACAAGCCGATGCGGCCGATCATTACTCTTTGGTTAACAAAAAGATTCTGTACACGAATCATGGTTTTCTCTGGCTTCAAAATGAAATGTCCTGTCGTGAATTATTCTGGCTGAAGTAACTCAACAGATTTGGCGCCGATAGATTCAAAAAAGGATTTCGTCGCCTGGGCATCGAATTTCGGGTCTGTGGCTTCGACGCTGATCATAAAACCGTCGTCGGTCACCTTGCCGAAATTATCTGAATAATAAACCGGATGGTGCAGCATCGGCAGGCGGTTGAGATGGAACATACCGAAGACCGCTGTCAGCGCAGCGAAGAGCACGCCGACGCCGAACGTTACCGGGACATAAGCCGGATAGCTGAAAAAGGGCTTGCCCGAGATCACCAGTTTATAATCCACCGCATTCATCCACCATTGCATCAGGGTGCCGAGGCCTGCGCCGGTCATGCCCATGAACCCGACCATCCAGCCCAATGGCGAGCGTTTCAGGCCCATGGCCTCATCCATCCCGTGAATCGGGAAGGGTGAGTGGCAGTCGAAACGCTTGTAGCCGGCATCACGCACTTTTTCCGCTGCATGCAGCAGTTCCGCCGGATTATCAAACTCGGCGAGGATACCATACACTTTATTCTCTTTCTTGGCCATACTTCTTACTCCTGGCTCCAGATTTTCTGTTAGTCTTGCAGGATGATCAGTGCTTGTAGTTGTGCGGATCCGCCTGGGGCAGAACACCTTTGACTTCCGTCATCGAAATAAAGGGCAGAAAGCGGATGAACAGAAAGAACATGGTGAAAAACAACCCGAAAGATCCGACATAGATGCCGACATCAAAAACCGTCGGGGAATAATAATCCCAGCTCGAGGGCAGAAAATCACGAGACAGGGAGGTTGCAACGATCACGAATCGCTCGAACCACATACCGATATTGATCAGGATGGTGGCGACGAACATGAAAGGAATATTGGTACGCAGCTTTTTAAACCAGAAAGCCTGCGGCACGACGACGTTACAGAAAATCATCGTCCAGTACGCCCAGGCATAGGGCCCGAAAGCACGGTTCATGAACGTAAAGGTCTCGTACTCATTGCCGCTGTACCAGGCGATAAAAAATTCGCAGCTATAGGCATAGCCCACCATCATACCGGTAAGCAGCATGATGATGTTCATGCGCTCGAGGTGCTTGATGGTGATGAATTCTTCGAGATTGAAAATCTTTCGTGCGATGATACCCAGGGTCATCACCATGGCGAATCCGGAAAAGATAGCGCCGGCGACGAAGTAGGGCGGGAAGATGGTGGTGTGCCATCCGGGCAGGATACTGGTGGCAAAGTCTGTACTCACGATACTGTGCACGGAAAGCACCAGAGGGGTTGCCAGCCCTGCGAGCAGCAGATAGGCCAGTTCGTAGTGCTGCCACTGGCGGTTACCGCCACGCCATCCGAGGGAAAAGATGCCCATGATTTTTTTTCTGAACATCGTCTTGGCACGGTCACGCAGTGTGGCCAGGTCTGGCACCAGTCCGACATACCAGAACAGCAGCGAGACAGTGAAATAGGTACTCACCGCAAAAACATCCCACAGCAGCGGGCTGCGGAAGTTCGGCCACATGGCCATCTGGTTCGGCAATGGGAACATGTAGTAGGCCATCCAGATTCGACCGACGTGAATTGCCGGAAACAGGCCGGCGCACATGACGGCAAAGATCGTCATGGCCTCGGCAAAACGGTTAATCGACGTCCGCCAGCGCTGCCGGAACAGGAACAGGATTGCTGAAATCAGCGTTCCCGCGTGCCCGATACCGACCCACCAGACAAAGTTGACGATAGCCCAACCCCATCCAACCGGGTTGTTCAATCCCCAGATACCGGTACCTTCCCAGATCAGATAGCCGATCATGCTGAAACCCATCAGCAGCAACAGCACGGAGATACCAAAGCCGACGTACCACATTTTAGGCGTGCCTGCTTCGGTGATCTGGCTGATCTTTTCAGTAACGGAATGAAATGTCTGGTTCCCGTCGATCAGTTGGGCGCCATGCGCTTTGACATCTACAGAAGATTTGACTGCAGTTTCCACACGAAATCCGTTCGCTAATTTTTATACGTGTTCTGTTTTTTCACCTG
>DRLW01000004.1 GCA_011375275.1 Bacteroidota bacterium | reverse complement strand
GCAGGACCTGACTGATTAAACGGTGACAGATTTTCATCACAACCCTCGGCTCATCATGGGTTGCCCCGAGCAACTTCCCGAAGACAACTCCGGGGGGATATCCATTGTATGGGACAACAGCGAACGTGTGCGAATTCTACAGATAACACTGGTTATCCACTTAACTCAGCACGGTTGCATTTTTTCAGCCTGACCGTGTGACAACAGCACGTGCCTACCCCCGAACGGTCATTCCGGTTTCCCCGCAGGGGAAGACCGGAATCCCCCGGACTCAGGCACAGATGAGATTCCGGCACTGCGCTTCGCCTGGCCGGAATGACAGATGCCGGTAGCTGAGCCGAGCCCGGTTTGCTGAGTTAACTGGATACCCGGAACAGATAACAGCTTTCCCCTTGAAAAACATGACATACAGGAGGCACAACCATGACTTTCGTATCGGATCTCGAGCCTAAAGCACTCTGGACACATTTTGACACGATTTTGACAATACCCCGCGGCTCGAAGAATGAAGACAAAATGCGCGAGTACGTCATTTCCATTGCAGAAAAGAACGGCCTTGAGTACAAAACCGACGCTGTCGGCAATATAGTGGTCAAAAAGCCGGCTTCACCCGGTCATGAAAACGCAGCGATCACCATTCTGCAATCCCACCTCGACATGGTCAATGAGAAGAATTCCGACGTCGAACATGATTTCGACACCGACCCGATCAAGCCGCGCCGCGATGGTGACTATCTCATGGCCACCGGTACAACTCTTGGCGCAGACAACGGTATCGGCGTTGCAGCCATGCTCGCGTTGATGGAGGACAAGAACATCGAGCACGGCCCGCTGGAGTTTCTCTTCACCATCGATGAAGAGACCGGCCTGACCGGCGCATCCAATATCGGCCCCGGCATGCTGGAAGGCAAACGCCTGATCAACCTGGATACGGAAGAGGAAAACTGCGTTTATGTCGGTTGCGCCGGCGGTGCAGACACAGCCCTGACCATGGGGTTGAGCCGGATTGCGGCACCACGCGCGACCACCGCGCTGAACATCAAACTCGCCGGTCTCAAAGGCGGCCACTCCGGCTGCGATATCCACCTGCAGCGCGGCAATGCCACCAAGCTGCTGACGCGTGCCCTGTTCGCGACGTTTGACAGCATCCCCTTCCACCTCGCTCTGCTCGAGGGCGGTAACAAACACAACGCCATCCCCCGCGAAGCCCACGCCACGGTCATCATTGCTGAGGATAAAAAACAAGCCTTTCTCGACTCGCTTCAAGCAGAGATGCAGGCCATCGCCGAGGAGTTCAAACCGGCAGAGCCGGACATGCGCTATGAAAGCGAAGAAACGGCTGTTCCGGATGAAGTCTGGGATGAGAAGACCACCATGCAGGTCATGTCCTTTATTCTCGCCCTGCCCCATGGCGTCATCGCCATGAGCTACGACATTCCCGACCTGGTCGAAACCAGCACCAACCTGGCTGCCGTCAAAGTTCAGGATAGCGGCCTGCACGTTCTGATGAGTTCGCGCAGCTCCGTTGCTTCGGCGCTGAAGGCCCTGCGGGAGCGCATCCGCGCCATCGGCAAGCTGGTCGCTGCTGAGGTTGAGGAAGGTGACGGTTACCCGGGCTGGAAACCAGACCTTTCGTCTCCCCTGCTGGCGGAAATGACCAAGATCTACGAAAATGTTGTCGGCGTCAAACCCGAAGTGCTTGCAGTTCATGCCGGGCTCGAATGCGGCATCATCGGTGAAAAATATCCGGGAATGGATATGGTCTCCATCGGGCCACGGATCGAGTTTCCGCACTCTCCGGATGAACGCGTCAAAATCAGCACGGTGAAAGAGTTTTATGACCTGCTGGTTGCCACGCTGAAAGACCTCGCCTGATCACCTTCTCCCCCCGAAACTTGCTGGTTTCGGGGGATTTTTTTGCCCATCTTCCGCTTCTCCGCCCTTTTGTTCAGTGCTGTCACATTCGTGTCGATATCAGAATAATAATGCAGTTGCTGCAATAACATCAGGACGCCAGCAACGACCAGCAAAACAGGACACGATACGCAACGGAGTGACCCATGCGAACAACAAGGCTGCCCTTTCTCATTTTCCTGCCGGCCCTGCTATTGACACTGCCCCTGAGCGGACAAAATAAAAAAGACAAAAAAAAGGATGACAAGCCTGTACTGCGTGTCGCCGGAGCGGTTTCATTCCGTACCACGCTTCAGCACCCGCTGACTCGGAAGTTCGCCCGCCGCAACAACCTTGAATTGCGGCTGTACAGCGGTGGCAGCGAAACCGGCATCACTGCCGTGAGCGACCGCCATGCCGATGTCGCGATCTCCAGCCGGCCACTGAAGCCCGAGGAGCGCGAAAAAGGGCTGGTGGACACCCTGCTCGCTTATGATGCCATCGCCGTGGTTGTGCACAAATCCAATCCCATGGAAAGCATCACCCTGAAAGAGCTGGAAAAAATTTTCCGGCATAAAATCAAAACCTGGAAAAAGTTCGGCTGGCAGGACGCGCCGATTCAGGTCATCCTGCCGGATACGGGCTCCGGCCTGCGCACAGCATTCCTCGATGCTGTCGTCAAACGGGATAAAATCAAAATCCAACCGCGGGAGGAGCTCTCAACGTACGGCGCAATCTACGCGATGATGAGCGACTCCCTGGCACTGTCAATTTGCAGCATGACACAGGCACACTATCGCCATCTCAAGGTTCTGCGCGTCGAGGGTGTACTTCCCACACCGGAAACCATCGCTGACGGCAGCTACCCTCTGAGAGTGCCCATCAGTCTGGTGACGCGTGCGGAGCCCGGGCCTATGGCCGAGCGATTTATCGAGTGGGTCATGCGCGGGCCTGCCTGGAAGTTGATTGCCGATGCCTATGTTCCCGCCCCGGAGGAGGAAGAAATTCAGGTAGCAGAATAAAGCCATGCGCCATCGGGTTTGGCCGTAGGGGCGACCCGCGGGGCGCCCCTACACCGGCGGGTCGCCCCTACACCGGCGGGTCGCCCCTACGGGTTTCGTGCCTGTTATCATCAAAAATAATTGCGTTGCCAAACGGATACGATGGAAATATCGGTATTTTGGCGAAACCATTTTGTAACGCCGGTTTTAAATCACGTGTAATGGCGCGAATGGATGTGGGGATGATTTTTTGATATTTGTTTTGTCGGCGGTGTTGCCCGTAGGGGTTCAAAATT
>DRLW01000003.1 GCA_011375275.1 Bacteroidota bacterium | reverse complement strand
GCACGTGACCAAAAAGATGAGATCCCGGCACTGCGCTGCGCTTGGCCGGAATGACACATGCCGGTATCTGAGCCGGGCCCGGTTTGCTGAGTTAACTGGATACCCGGACATCACGCCCTAAAGTCGCACATTTTACGGGAGAATTCCGAAATTTCCTCGACATAGGTGTGAACTTTCGGAGCAGGCGGCACCTCGTTTCGCTGGTGCCTCTGCCGCTGGAGCGGCAAGTGGGGCGTCACACCGCTGGAGCGGTGTGACGAGAGGAAATTGTTTGTAGTGCGCGATTTATCACGCCCTAAAGTCGCACATTTTACGGGAGAATTCCGAAATTTCCTCGACATAAGTATGAACTTTCGAGTCAGGCGGCACCTCGTTTCGCTGGTGCCTCTGCCGCCGGAGCGGCAAAAGGGGCGTCACACCGCTGGAGCGGTGTGACGAGAGGAAGAGGAAAATACTGGTGTCCTATCAGGAGCGTTGCAGGTTATACTCAGCATGCATGCGACGAATGATTTTCAGCAAATCATCGGGTTTGATCGGTTTGGTCAGGAAATCATCCATCCCGGCAGCGAGGCACTTCTTTTTATCGCTCTTGGCCGCATTGGCGGTCAGGGCGATAATCGGGACATGTTCGCCGGATTTTTCACGTTTACGTATCAAAGTCGTGGCTTCGAGGCCGTCCATCTCCGGCATCTGCATATCCATCAGAATCATATCGTATTTGGTGCGTGAGAAGGCATCCAGCGCTTCCAGGCCATTGGCAACGACATCGACGGAATAGCCGTTTTTCTCCAGTACGCGCCGGGTCAGCTTCTGGTTGATGATGTTGTCCTCTGCGACGAGAATTTTCAGTTGCGGGCCTGCTTCCTGCTCGCTGACGACTGTAACCTCTTCCGTACTATTGCCTCCCTGCGGCCTGTTGAGGAGAACGCGCAGCAGGTCCTGCGTTTTGATCGGCTTGAGCAAACGCCTGTGGATGCCGGCCGCTTCCAGCTCTTCCTTGGAGTTGAGAAAATCACCGGATGAGGCCATGATGATGACTTTGCCCTTGTCAAGACCGGCTTTGCGGATTTTCTCTGCTGTTTCCTTGCCGTCCATATCAGGCATGAGCATATCGAGCAGGACGATATCAAAGGGCTCGTCTTTTTTCTGCGCGTCTTCAAGCAACTTCAGCCCATCCTGGCCACTGGAAACCGTGACCACCCGGCATCCGAAGCCTGCAAGCTGTTTCTCGAGCAGCTTGCGGTTGGTTTCATTATCATCGATGACCAGAACTTTCAGGTCGTCAAGGGAGATATCTGTCCGGGGTTCGTCCTCTTCAATATCGGTATTGGCGTGTTCGAGCACCAGAGTGACGATAAAAGTCGCCCCCTTGCCTTCTTCGCTTTCGAGGGTAATGTCGCCATCCATCAGCCGTGCCAGTTTCTTGCTGATCGTCAGCCCGAGGCCTGTACCGCCAAACTTACGGGTGGTCGAGCCGTCGGCCTGCGAGAAGCTTTCAAAAATCAGCTGCTGCTTGTCTTTCGGAATCCCGATCCCCGTATCTTTGACACGCAATTCGATTTTGCTGCGTTTGTTGAATTTTTTCACCAGCCTGGCAGAGATGGTGATTTCGCCTTTTTCAGTAAATTTGATCGCATTGCCGACGAAATTCAGCAGAATCTGGCGAACACGGGTGGGGTCTCCGCGGAGGTACTCAGGGATTTCAGGATCGATATCGACGACGACTTCCAGCCCTTTTTGCTGAGCATTACGCCCGAGAATTTCGACCGTGCCCTCGATGATTTCTGCGAAGCGGAAGTTCAGGATTTCGAGCTCCAGCTTGCCTGCTTCGATTTTGGAAAAATCGAGGATGTCGTTGATGAGATCGAGAAAAGACTCCGCGCTATACTGTACCGCCTGTGCATATTCCTTCTGCTCACTGTTCAGCGGTGTTTCCAGCAGGAGTTTGTTCATCCCGATGATGCCGTTCAACGGAGTGCGGATTTCATGGCTCATATTGGCCAGAAATTCACTCTTGGCACGGTTGGCCATCTCGGCCCGTTCCTTTGCTTCCTTCAGGCTGGCTTCAACCTGGGTCAGGTGCAGCAGGCGGGTAACGCGGCGACGGAACAAGGCCCAGTGCAGGGGTTTGGTGAACAGATCGCTCACGCCGACAGCAAAGGCCTGATCCACGGACTGGGTATCATTCAGGCTGGTAATCAGCACGATGGGAATATCTCTGCCGTGCTCGATCTGGCGCATGTTATAACAGGCAGTAAAGCCGTCCATTCTCGGCATGACAGCATCCATCAGCACCAGTGAAGGCTTGATCACCTTGAACAATTCCAGTGCAACGATACCGTCACTCGCCTCCTCGACACTGAAGCCGTCGGTCTCGAGCACATGCCGCATCGTCTGGCGCATGCTCTGGTCTATATCTGCAATCAGAATAAGAGGAGGTGTCGATGTCTTTTTCATAACCTGTATAATCTCGACCTGATAAACTGTTCAACCTGAAAAACTCACAAATTAGCACTTCACATAAGGACAATCGGAATAACTAAAACCATCTCGACGACGTGATTGCAGCATGCCTGAAACTACGACTGAACCGGCATAAGAACATCATCAAATCACTTTTTCGTATGTTCAGGCAACCTGGCCATCAACTTTCAAAAAGAGCGCGGTGCGCTTCAAACTGTTCCTCAAACGGGCCTTCCATTTCTTCGAGATCGAACTGGTTGAGGAGCTCACGCTCGTGCTCATCCAAACCGGAAAAGTTATGGTCAAGGCTGGTGACGAATAAATTGGCAAGACCGACGATTCCGGATAGCGAGACCAGGCTGCACTCTTCATGGTGGGCCACGATTGCATGGATAATCTGATCCGGGAACAACCAGTTGTTGGCAATAACACCGCCGAGTATGGGATGCGCGACGCCGATTTCACTTTTTTCACGTGCATACGCATGCAGCATACCGTCTTCGGCAGAAGCGAGGATTTCGGTATAAACCTCACCGAGTTGTTCCAGAAAAATCAGTTTACCAAAATCATGCAGCAAGCCGGTCAGATAGGCCTCTTCCGGGTTGCAGGAGCGCTCACGCGTGGCCAGCATGCGGGCAAATACTGCCGTGGCCAGGCTATGCTCCCACAAGGTGTCGCGCAGTTCCGGCACGGAAGATGATTTTTCATACAGATCCTTCGCCACCATGCTGACTACCATGCTGCGAATCATGTGAAACCCGAGCATGACCACAGCCTCCCGTGCGCTGGACACGGTGCGGGAACGCGCATAATATGCCGAATTCGACAGACGCAACAACTGTGCGCATATCCCCGGCTCCATAGCCAGGACATCGGCGACTTTCCCTACAGGTGTCGACGGATCGCTGGTCAACTCTACAATTTTTGTCAAAACCAACGGCGGACTGGGCAGGGATTCCTTGATATCAAAAATCTCTGATATCTGAGGTTCTGCCTCTTCGATACGCAGTTTTATTTCTTTTATAGCAATCATGATCTTGTAATCGTCTGCTCAGGGGCAATACTTCACAAAAAGGTGAATACAATTTTTTCACACTATAAGATTCAAAAGGAAGGGAGCAGAGCAGGATTTGGTGGGGTGATGAGTGGTGAGCTGTGCTTCCCTCCCCGGTCGCTTCTACCGGGAAGGGAAACAAAATCAGCAGGCAGCGTCGAGCGGGGCTTACTTCAGCCAGTACAGAATGCGGCCGCAGCCCTCGCAATTGATGACACGCTGGTCGCGTTGCATGTGGGTCAGCAGATAGGTAGGCAGTTTCATAAAACAGCCGAGACAGGTATCTCCCTTCACAGGAACGATGGCGCGCTTATACTTGGCCCGCAGGCGTTCGTAATTGCCCAGCAACGGCTTGCTGATCTGGCTGACCAGTTCCTCACGCGCTTTGGCCAATGCTTCCTCCCCCTCACTCCTGACATCAAAGCCCAACTGGCGCACCTCATCGAGTTCTTTGAGCATCAGGTCGAGGTCCTGCAGGGCAACGAGTATTTCGAGTTCATTTTTCATGGTTCTGACTTCTGCTTTCACTGGCTAAATAATGAAATAAAATCCTGGAAATTATCGATTGCCTTGAGCCGGTCACGGTTTTCGGCCTTGCTGAGAAACTCGACGAGTTTTCCCAGGGTCGGCAGATAGTGGTTATTTTCTTCGTATGGCGGTGCAATAACGAGAAAAACCAGATGGACCGGTTCGCCGTCGAGAGCTTCCCATTCGATACCGGCACTCGACTTGCCGAATGCGATGGTCAACTCCGGAGCGGCTGTGGTACGGCCGTGTGGGATGGCGAT
>DRLW01000002.1 GCA_011375275.1 Bacteroidota bacterium | reverse complement strand
TCGGCTACTTCTCTCGCATGCCCGTGCCAGTAGCGGAACTCGCAAGAGTTCCGGGACTCCGTGTGCCCGAAGTGTTGCCACTTCGGCTACTTCTCTCGCATGCCGGTGCCAGGGTTCCGGGGCCCGGTGCGTCTATATCCTAATCTCGCCTATCGTTGTGCGCAGAGCAAACTCGTGATGCTGACACCGGGAGCGCTACTTCCCATTGCCCGGGTTATAGCTGGTATGGTCATGAATGAGCTGCCAACTGCCCTTGTTTTCATTATATTTCCACACATGCGTGGTCTTGCCTGTCACCGGCCCGCGGCTCCAGTTGAAAGTGACGATGGCAGCATCACCGGAGATCATCTTTTCCTGCTGATTATAGGAAGAGAAGTTGCCGGTCTCAGACATGAGCTGGACATAGGCTTTGATCGCTTCGTCAGCGCCTTCGATGCGGTAGGGGATGTGTTTGATGAACATAAAATGATCGCCTTCGAGAAAAGGCTTGAGTTCGGCGGGCTTGTCGCCCTTGAATTTGTTGAGAAAATCTTTCTGGCGTTTCTTGAGCCAGTCTTTTTTCAGCCCGGAATCCTCTTTTTGCAGCTTGGCGCGTTCCAGCAATTTCTTGAACATAATACCACCGCCGAAAGCGACGACCAGAACGACCAGAATCAAGTAAAACTGTTCCATTCCTTCTCCATCCTCACGTTTTTCCTGCTCCGCGTGCGCAAAAAGCCGCTCAGCTTCTCCTGCCCGTGCGTAACAGTTCCAGATGCGCTCGCACCGTGTCGGAAAATCCTACCGGCGCCTTCCTGCCAAAGCGAGCCGAGAGCATGAGTATGAGCTGCTCGATCGTGATGTCATGGTCGATCTTGCTGATACTCTCGGCGATAAAATCTTCGATATGCTGCACCATACGCAAAGCCTGATCCACGGCTGCCGGTACTCTGCGACCTTCGATGACGCCATAGCGAGCGGTCAGCAATTTTTCCGGTGCCTGCTCAGCGACCCAGCGCAGCGTGTTGCGATAGTCCTGCACGTTCGTGTACAGCGGCAGATAGTCTGCCGGGCCGGGCCCGACAAAAGCCTCGCCACACATCAGAACGCGTTCCTGTGATAAACTGAGGGAGATCCCGTCCGGACTGTGCCCCGGGGTGTGCACGATCTGCATTTCACGCCCAAAGGGCAGTTTGAACGGAAAAAACTCAAGCCAGTCGATCATTCCGGCATCACCGCTGAAATCGACCGGGACGTCCCCTCCGGCAGCGGCCGGCGCAGCAGCCGGTGCCATAATCTGGCGACCCTGGAGGCAGGCCAGAACCTTGCAGTTCGCAAAGGCATGCAATGAACGCAGTTTCGCCTTGTTCAGATGATGGCTGTGCGAAAGTATCAGCACACGCAGTTCCGATGGCTGCCGGCCGATTTTTTTCAGAACAGACGTGAGATGCGCAACGCCGGCTATGCCTTCGAGGTCATAGAGAATGAGTTCTCCCTCAGCCGCATCGATGAGATAGGACCACGCGCGCAAGCGGCCATGGTCAACCGTCATCTGCCAGACGCCATCGTGAACTTCCGCTATTTCGCGTTGCATTGCGTTTCCTGTCAGTCAGGAGGTGCCGCATTATCAATTTTGAATCGTGACAGCAATAAAACACAAATGGAGCAAAAAGTCAACCTGAAAGGGATAGCCTGCTTTAATCAGGAGCAAGCCAGAGAGCAACGCCAGCAACTCCGGCCGAAGCAAGATGGGCGGCAGCGGCAGCAGCAGCTCTGGGGCCAGGATGATGGTCTCTCTGCCCCGGCGCCTTCGGGTCTCCTGTTTTACCGTGCTCCCTGCGCGGCCTCAGGGACGGCTGCGCAGCGTATGGCACAGATATGACGGGCCTGAACCTTGCTAAAACCTTGCGAAGGCTTGAAGCCTTCGCAAGGTTTTAGCCTTCGCAGGTTTTTTGCAAAAAGCCAGCGACCTCGCCGGGTAGCAGCGTCTGAGATATTCAATTCACACGATTCGGGGTAAAGCCCTTGAAACCTTCCTTTGCGGGGCGGCATTGTGCCGGAAATTTTTCGGAAAAACTCAGGAATGGTCGGGGCCATGTCTGGCAGAGGGGATGCAGCAGAAAGGGTAACAGGCCGGGGGATATTCAGGGATGCAAAGGGCAGCAGGCTCAGACCCGCTGCTGAACAGACGCCGGCTCCGGCGGTCAGGACTTGCCGCGGCCGGGCAGCATCTGCAGACCGCCACGCACGACGAGCACGAGGCTGAGAAAAAGCATGGCCCAGTCCCTGAAGCTGATGGATTCCGTGTTCAGCATATGGTACAGAGTCTGCGAACCGAATACGAGACCGATGGTGAGAATCAACACAGGGATCAAACGAAAGGCCATGGTGATGGTGCTCCAGCTTTGCAAGGTGATTGTTCGGTGCGCCCGCTCCCAGCGCATGAATGCAGCGGGAACGCATGGATAACATAAAAAAACCGGCCCTTTTCGGACCGGCACATTTTTTTGAACTGCCCGGCTGGCAGTGCGAATCATCAGTTTTCCATCCGCTTCAGCCTGCTGCGCGTC
>DRLW01000001.1 GCA_011375275.1 Bacteroidota bacterium | reverse complement strand
TCACTGGTGGAAAAACTGATCACCACCATGCTGCACGTTGCGCCTTTCGTCATTTTCTTTATTTTTATCAACACTGTGCTGGCCAAGTTTTTCGGCATCACCCTGTTCTGAGAAATTCCCAACAGGTAGCCGGCCGGGGCAGGCGCTCCCGGCTCCGGCTACCTGATCTGTGCAAAAATGACTTTTATCGTCACTGAAAACGGCGGTCTGCAGGGCCGCCGATTACCTGCTTCGGCTTTTCCTCAGCCGGATTACTGCATACGCTACGGGCTAAACCGCGTATCTCAGCGCCCTACAATACACGCGACAGAAGGCTGTAAACAGTCCGGTTGTTGCAAAGTCTTGTCTTGCGCCGGCAAAAAATAAAGCTTACTTTTCCACCACGGTTCATTGGAGAAGATGCCCCACCCGGTTCTGCCGCCGCCGGAAACTCCTTTTCCACTCAGATATCTTTTATCAGAAATAGCTGATTGCAACATAGTTTCAAGCGCTACCATAGAACAAAGACTTCTCAACAACCATGACGTCCCCTGACTGGTGAATCATTCAGAACAAGACGGAGGCTGAAAAGAGCCTATGCGTTATTCTGCTATCGTATTACTCATGCTCATTAACGGGCCGCTCGCAGCGCAGCTTAAAATCACCGCACCGCACCACCCTTCTCGCGTCATTATAAAATTCAAACAGAAAAGCCCACTGCTGGCCATCGTCGGGGAGACAGACACAGGGCGGGCGGCATCCATCACGGCTGCTTCGTCCCCTTCCCTGCTCGCCGCTTCCTTTATGCGCAAACACACCCTGAGCTCCCTCGCACCGCTCAGCCACCGCCCTGCAGACCGCGAGCATCCATCCGGAGTTGGGCGCATTTTTCTTGCCCGGGTTTCGGACGCAAATGCGCTCGAGGCCGTTCTTGCCGGGCTCAACGCTGACGAAAATATCGAATATGCCGAACCGGATTATATTGGCGAAGGAGCAGGGAGACGCAGCGGCGCCCATATCGAAAACCATCCGGGGGATGCTATCCGCGAGGGAAGTACGCCGGATGATCCCCTGTTTCCTCAACAGTGGAGTCTGGTAAACGAAGGTCTGCCGGTGAACGGCGTTGCGGGGAAAGTCGGAGCAGATATCCAAATTCGCGATGCGTGGGAACTTACGACCGGTGCGGAAGAGATCATCGTCGCCATTCTCGACAGCGGCATCCCACCTGAAACCGCCGAGTTCAGCGGGCGGCTGGTCCCGGGCTATGATTTTGTCAATGACGACGATGATCCGACGGATGATTTTGGTCATGGCAGCAACGTTTCCAGCATTGCCATGGCCAGAGGCAATAATGGCCACGTGATGGCCGGCGTCAATTGGCGGAGCAAAATCATGCCGCTGAAAATTCTCGATTCGAATAACCGCGGGTTGTACTCAGACTGGGTCAAAGCCGTCATTTTTGCGGCGGACAGCGGCGCGCGGGTGCTCAACATGAGCGTTGGCGGCCGGGGCAACAGCATCGCACTGTGGGATGCGATCAACTACGCCAAGAGCAAAGGCGCCATCGTCATCGCCTCGATGATGAACACCAACAGCGATGTCCCCTACTTCCCGGCAGCCTTTGAGCACGTCATCGCCGTGGGTGCCACCAACAACCGTGACGAGCGCGTGGTGCCTTTTTGCTGGGGACAAAACAGCGGCAGCAATTACGGCGACCATATCGATTTTGTCGCACCGGGGGAGTGGATTCTCGGCCTGTACCACCTCAATCCTTCACAGACCAACTACTGGTGTGGCACCTCCCAGGCTACGCCACTGGTTTCCGGGCTGGTTTCCCTCATGCTCAGCATTGCGGACACGCTGACTTTTGATGATGTGTATGCCATTCTCAAAGCCAGTTCACGCGATCGGGTCGGGCCGGCGCAGGAGGACACGACCGGGTGGGACCCCTACTTTGGCTGGGGCAGGATAGACGCAGCAACAGCTCTGAATGCTCTGAAAGTCGGCATCAACGAAATCACCGACCGGCCGCCGGTGGACTATGCACTCCTGCAGAACTATCCCAACCCGTTCAACCCGGGTACGACGCTGCGCTATCGCCTGCCGAAAACCAGTTTTGTGACACTGCGCGTCTTCGATATTCTCGGCCGTGAAGTCGCCACCCTCGTCGATGGCGTACAGCACGGTGCTCTGCATGAAGTGCGCTGGCAGGCCAGCGAGCAACTGGCCGGAGGTGTGTATTTTTATCAAATCAAAGCAAAGCCGTTCGATGGCACTCCGGTATATCAGGCGACCAAGCGGATGATCTTATTGCGTTAGTCGGAGGGTGCAGCGCACGCTGAAAACGTTCCAGACTTCGCGCTCCTTCTGCTCTGCGGTGTTGTCCGGACACATCGTTCAGTTATCCCAACTATTCCTGCCCCAAGGGCTCTGCACGAATAAACCGGAGCGGACGGCCCAACGACTTTCTGGCCGCCCGTCACTCGTCTAAAGCACTTCCTCGCCCTCGGCGCCGTTGCGCACTTTGACCAGCCTTTCGACATCACTCACCGTGATCAGCCCGTCGCCTTTGCTGTGTGTCGTTCCGTTCTCACGGATGATACCCACGTAACGATCTGCATCAGCATCCCGGCAAATGATCTCCAGCTTAGCGATTTTCTGATAGCGTTCGACCAGCGACATGCTGAACTTATAATTTTGCGGATCGATATTCGCCCCGACAGCCATGACATCGATCAGCGTCATGCCGTTGACGCCGGCCTTCTCCAAAGCCTGGATGATATCATTGACCCGGTCGGTGCGTACATAGGCTTTTATTTCTTTCATGCTATCTACTCCTGATGTTGAAACGTGAAAAAGTGACGTGCTACTTGCTGCCGCGTGACCGCGGCCTGTGCTATTGGATTGCGCGTATTCTCAACTTTTTTCTGTGCGCGCCATGCGCAAAGAAAACGGAATAACTGGAACTCTGCGCGGCATTCGCTCCGCCGCTGCTCCGGAGCCAGCAATCCGGTCAGTGACTTTTCTCCGGACAGTTTTTTTCATGGCATCCCAACGTATCTGTATGCCCGCACAGCATACACCCTGCCCCTTTGCGATTGCGCAGGACCAAACCGAAAACCAGCGACAGTATCAACATCGCCAGGATAGTCCCGCCCAGGATAATGAGCCATTCTGACATGATCGCGACCTCGCGTTTTATGATGTGCTTTCAGCCTCAACAGGATGAGGTGGTATATAATGGCGGCCCGCTCGACCGCACCGCGCACAAATTTGCCCGACACGATAAAGCGGACCAACCACGGGTGGAGGAGGATAAACTCACGCAACCTGCCCGGCGTCTGTCTCCTGCCTGAGGCTTCAGTTGCCGAGCAACCGGTCGATCTCTTCTACTTGCTGTAACATCTGTTCACGATAGAGCATATATTTTTCTTTCGGCAGCTCGCCGTTTTCGAAACGATCATCAAGGTGCAGCAGGTGCTGGATCAGTTGCGTACGCCGCTCCTGTAAACTTCCGGCACCAGAGGCAGCGACCGGGACTGCGGCAACAGGGGCCGGCCGGAGTCGCCGGAAGGCATAAAAAGCGATCGCGAGCAAAAGCAGCACAGCACCGGCACCAAAAATCCGCAGATCAGCCGGAGCACCGGGAACGCCGGCGAGGACCATGGTGACAACACTCCCCTCATCGACCTGATCGAGGACAAAACGCTGATATCTGGTGCCGCGGATATCGAAGGGTTCCATCTCTGGTGTGATTTCTCTCTCATGGCCACCGGGTTCGAGAATTTTAACCTGAACGATACTCAGCGACCCGGGCAGATAAAAATCCATCAGCTCGGTATCGAGCATAACCTGACGGCTGAAAACAACCTGATCGCCATCCGAGGGCAGCTCGTAGTTGACCACAGCCTGCTTGATCCCCGGCTTGAACTCCATGGTATCAGACACTTTTCCGTCCTTGATGATCGTGCAGCAGCTCATCAGCTCGCCGCCGACGGATACGGCGCCTGCGCGTTCCGGCAGCGGGAAAACAAGGCTGACGCCCGTCTTGCCCGGCACGGTACTGCCCACAAATGTGAACAGACCGCGGTTGCCCAACTGGTACACTTCGCGTACCTGAACCAGCCCGGTTCCTGGTTTGAAAAGCACATGGTTCATCGACGTCAGGATGGCAGAGTCCGACTCGGTGGCTTCAAAGATGCGCACCAGCGCAAGGCTGTCGCTGCCTGCAGGCAGAAGCGCGCCGGTGTAGCGTACGTTGCCATAGGTGACCTGCGGATAGTAGGCCAGATCATCCCCGGTTTTCAGCCCGTCAAAGCGGAAAAATCCGCGGTCGTCGGTTTTTGTTTCAAAGACCAGTTGCGCATCATCCTGCCCCTGGCGGTAGCCCTGGAGGACGACCGTCACACCTTTGACCGGTTTATCCTGAAAACTTCCGTTGACGACCCGGCCGGTAAAGGGCGCATTTTGTTGTGGCGCAAAGGCAAACAGGAGCGCAGCGGGTATGATCAGCAAGAACTTCGCTTTGGCTTTCATCGTTTTTCCTTTTGGATTCTGAGTTTTCGGGTCATTGCGGCTGTGACAGTTTTTTCCCGCATGCACTGCAGAACCGGTCCTGCGGGCCAACGCTGCTGCCACATGCGGAACAAAAAATCACCTCGCCTTTCCTGCGTTTGGTGCGCAATGCTGCCAGCTCATCTTCCAGGCGTTTTCGGTGCATTCCGTTGCCGGCACGATCGATCTTCTTCAGCACGTCGATCGCCTGTTGGCGGTAGCCTGCATTGAGCTGCTCGAAATCTTCCTCAGAGACCCGCCCCATTTCACGATCCATCTCCAGGTCCTTGATGGCTGCAAAAACGATATCGCGCTGAATGCGCAGCTCATCTTCTGCTCCCGAGCCTTTTGCTGCCACGGTTTTGCTCAGCAGCGGCCAGGCCACATAGGCCAGAGCAGACAGAACGAAAATGATGATAAGTGCCAGTTCCATATTTCTATCTCCTTCGATCACATTTTTTCTGTGCCAAAAACATTGCATGCAGCGCACGGTTTAATCAAGCTGGCGCAAGACATCATCGAGAGTTTTTTCATATTTCAGCTCGGCATCGGAAGAGGCTGTTGTGCGCTTCGGGACAGCCTGTTGTTCGCGAGCTGCCCAGCGCTGCACCACTCTGACGATCACGCCTGCTGTTAAAAAAAGCACCAGAAAGGGCATGATCCAGGCGGTCAGATTAAATCCTTTTTTCGTCGGTGCGGAGAGGACTTTTTCGCCATATTTGGCCACGAACGCGGCCAAAATCTGCTCTTTATCCTGCCCCGCGATGATCATGTTCCGGGCTTCCTCTGTCAACCGGCTGGCGACCGAGCAGGCCATCGATCCCTCACAGGCTTCGACCGTCATACCACATTCACACTGACAGATCAGGCTGTTTTTGATATCACTCAAAGTGACTTTATTCTGTGCGACAGCGCCTGTCGTTGCCAGCACAATCGCCAGAATGGCCAGGAAGAAAACTGTTTTAGAGCGCATAACCCACCTCCTGACTGCGTTGCTCGACGACTTTTTCCTGCACCACGGCAGCCTTTCTGCTCAAACGGTCCGGCCCCAGCGCAATCAGACTGCCGATGATCATCACTGTGCCGCCGATCCAGATCCAGGCGACCAGCGGATTGACCAGCGCCTTGATTGAAGCCTGCTGCGTTTCATCCCAATTGGTCAGGATGAGGTACAGGTCTTCTTTCAACGTCTGCCGTATCGCGACTTCGGACACCGGGTCATGTTTTTTGTGCAGCATTTTGGCGGGATACAGGGTGCCGATTTCGCGGCCGTTCTTCTGCACATCGATGCGCGCAGCGATCTGCTGTGCGTGCTCGGAAGACTGGTCCACGAGTCCCTTGTAGTGCATGACATAGCCATCGAGCTCGATGGTCTCACCCGGCTTGACCGTAGCGAAAATTTCTTTCTGAAACGCACTCGAACCGGTGATGCCGACAAAAATCATGATCACCCCGAGGTGTACGATATAACCTCCGTAGCGGCGCTTGTTGCGCATGGTCAGGTCCCACAGCGCGTTGAGGATGTTCCTGCCGGAGATACGTGCCCGCGCGACTGCACCGCGATAAAACTCGAGGACGATGGTGACAAAAACAAATGCCGACAGCGAAAAGGACATCAGGGGATAGAGGGAACGAATGCCGGACAGAAACAGCGCAATCGCGGTAACCAGCCCTGC